>CAITIF010000740.1 GCA_903892365.1 uncultured Pirellula sp.
CGGCCGACAATCGGATGCTGGGTGCTTCTGGAGCCGTACTGTGCATTGAGATGTTATTCGTTTTCAACTTTCCAACTCAGCGAATATTTCTGTTTGTCTTCCCAGTACCTGCTTGGGTTCTCGGGATCATTTTGGTACTGACCAACTTTGTTTCCACGCCATCCACGGGGATTGCATACGACGTTCATATGGTCGGAATCTTGGTGGCGGCGACATACTTCTTTTTGGGATTGAGCTTTCGTTCTTTGGACGACATGCGCAGTGCATGGCGAAGGTCATGGCGTCGCTTGACAGGTCCGAAGTTGAAAGTGCATTCCGATTTTCAAGAGAGCAAGCAAAGCGATTCGGAAGAAGCAGATCGTATTCTGGCTAAGATTCACGAGAAAGGTCAAGATTCCTTGACATCCCGTGAACGCAAATTCCTTGAACGTTATTCGCGCGAAGTACGCGCAAAACAAAAGCTTGATTAAACACTTTTAGCACGAGCCCTTACTGAATATGCCGATAGCAGCACAGACATTTGAAACGCAAAGGTCCGAAATCGCGGGCTTCAAAATTGCAGACATCGTGAAGAATTATGGGACGCCAGCTTATGTTTACGACATGGCAAAGATTGAAGAGCGCGTTCGTGATTTATCCGCGTTCGATGTCGTAAGATATGCTCAAAAAGCTTGCTCCAATATTGCAATCCTCGATCGCCTGAGAAGGCTTGGGGTGGTGGTGGATGCAGTGAGCGCGGGGGAAGTCAAGCGAGCGATCGCAGCGGGCTTCAACCCGAAAGCCGACCCGCATTGCATTGTGTTCACCGCGGATGTCTTTGATCACGAAGCCTTGTCGGTAGTTAAGGAGTACGGTTTGCATGTGAACTGCGGTTCGCCCGACATGATTCAACAACTGGGAAAGGCGATCCCCGGTTCCAGCGTCACGCTTCGTATCAATCCAGGGTTCGGGCACGGTCACAGCCAAAAGACGAACACAGGTGGCCCCCAATCCAAGCACGGGATTTGGCACGAAGACGTGGTGGAGTGTTTGCGAATGGCGGACCTGCACAATGTTATCGTAACGGGGCTTCATATGCATATCGGTTCCGGGACCGATTTGGAGCATTTGTCACAAGTCTGTGAATCGCTAGAGAAAATTGCGTTACAGGTTGGAAGAACTCTTACCACCATCAGCGCCGGCGGAGGGTTGCCCGTTCCTTACCGACAAGGTCAAACATACGTTGATCTGGACCAGTATTATTCGCTGTGGGACGCTACCCGGAAACGATTGGAAGCTAGCTTTGGGCATCCCTTGAGTCTGGAGATCGAGCCTGGTCGTTACTTGGTCGCGGAAAGCGGATTCTTGATCGCAGAAATTCGAGCCATCAAAAAGATGGGCGAAAACATGTTTTATCTTTTAGATGCTGGCTTCAATGATCTAGCCCGTCCGATTCTTTATGGTGCATACCATCCCATTTCGATCGCCCATCGCGATGGACGCATTTCCAAACAAACGGCAGATGTCGTTGTGGGAGGGCCTTTATGCGAGTCGGGGGACATTTTTACTCAGGAGGAAGGTGGCTTTGTAGCAAAGCGGGAGCTGCCCGTTGCCTCCGTCGGCGACTACCTGATTCTAGAAGTGGCAGGTGCCTACGGGTTCGTTATGGCCAGCAACTACAACGGACGTTATCGCGTTCCAGAGGTTCTTCTTGAGAACGGAAGCATGCACTGCATCCGTGCCCGAGAAACCTTTGACGACCTGATTCGGGGCGAAACAATTCCACCGGTACACTAAGTCGTTTTCACCTACCCATTATCGCTTTGTCGTTTACGAAAGCTCCAGTTTATGGCGTCCGGTTTGCTGCTATTGTTGGACGACATCGCGTCGATCATGGACGATGTCGCGGTCTTAACCAAAACGACTGTATCCAAAACGGCAGGTGTGCTTGGAGATGATTTAGCTTTAAACGCTCAGCAAGTTTCTGGCGTTACTGCGAGCCGTGAACTACCGATCGTGTGGGCTGTCGCGAAGGGCTCTGCTTGCAACAAAGCCCTACTGATTCCCGGTGCGTTGCTACTGAGTTGGGCGACGCCTTGGGCGATTGGGCCGTTGATGGTTGCTGGCGGGTCTTTT
This sequence comes from uncultured Pirellula sp., assembly GCA_903892365.1. Taxonomy (GTDB): domain Bacteria; phylum Planctomycetota; class Planctomycetia; order Pirellulales; family Pirellulaceae; genus JBKCUI01. The sequence continues at coordinate 2,116 of CAITIF010000740.1, forward strand.
TTGTGTTTTGAAGGTTGCGAAAAGATCGCACATAAACTGTTTCATTCCAAGCATGACGACGAGGCTCATCATGCCCAACACTTGGAAGTGTTAACCACCGCGGAAGTAGACGTGGCGCAAGCCGAAAAAACAAAAATCGCAGGCGCTATTCGAACTGATTTTATTTTGTCTGCCGAGATTGTTGTTATTGCATTAGATATCGTCGAAAAGGAACCTTTGGTAACTCGATTTATCGTGCTGACTGGGGTGGGGGTTCTCATGACGGTCGGCGTGTACGGTTTGGTTGCCGCGATTGTCAAGATCGACGACCTGGGGGAGCATCTCGTGAAAAAATCGGGAGCCGCCAAGCAAATCGGACGGTTTCTGCTGGGGTCAGCTCCTTACCTGATGAAATTCCTATCGGTCGCGGGTACAGCGGCAATGTTCTTCGTCGGCGGCGGGATTCTTGTTCACAAGTTCGAAACGTTGCATCATTGGATCGAGCATGCGCAGCACGTGGA
>CAITIF010000741.1 GCA_903892365.1 uncultured Pirellula sp.
CTGGGTGTTTCTTTGATTATGCAAACCCCATCGCCACATGTCTCCAAGGAGAAAGGCCGCCGTACGTCCCTTCCCAAATCGTTGGGTGACCAGAGCCGGTGCTTTGGAATTCGCGGAATCAACCGCTTCGGCGAGAACCGATGCGCCCGGCTTCACGCCGCGAGTGCGATTCAATACTTCAAAACTGGGCATCGTTGCCAACCGCTCTTTCTCGCTCGATTCGCTATCTTCGGTGCGCAAAAATGGCAACAACCATCCTTCGCGCGTCAGGGTGTATCGGACCGAAGGAGAATCTTCGAACTCAAGTTCTTCGTTCTTGTTGGTCTCCGAATCCGAAGTGGATTCTTCTCCATAGACAGGAAGCATTTGACCTAAAACGGAATCGCGAAACCCTCGTCCTCCGATCGATTCTTCTCCCCCCAGAACCAGCAATCCGCCGCCACGTGTAGCTACAAACTGACGCAGCATGGATTGTTGGTCGGCGGAAAAAAATTCATGTTCAAGATCGTCAATGATGATCGCGCTATACTCGAATAACTCCGTGGCATCCTTCGGAAGCCCTTTCTTGAGTTCGTTGGCGGAGGTTAGCCCAAGTCTTGCAAAGACAGTTTCATCGTATTGTTCTTTTTCTTCGGGAATGACATCCTCGAACCCCGAAAACAAAGGGTTCGATTGGTCGACTGCTGAATCGCGAAAATCAAATTTGATTTCCTTTTTGGCGATTCGAATCAGGGAAGTAATTTTGATCTCATCATCTTCATCGAGAGCTCGTTTCAAAAACTTGTATTCCCAATTGGGTCGTCCCGCCACATAGAGGATTCGGTATGGACCCCTTCCACGATCGACGACCAAAAAGCGACTATTGTTCCCTAGGGTAAGCTCGGAAGTGGTTTCTGCACTTGCTTGAGTTTCCTTGCTTGTTAAAGCGACTTCCACGGGCGTGGCATCCGCCGTGACCAGTTCCGATGCTCGGCGGGCCACGATGCGATAACCTTGAACACCCGACTTCTCCGGCCGGAATCGAAACTCGGCCACCACCGGTGTATCATCTTGCTTCATGGTGATCATTTGATTTTCCACGACTTTGCCTGCCGCGTCGATCAAGTCAACACGGATCGATTCACCGGAGCAACCCTGATGCGTCACTTTGACTTTAGCCGTGCATGGGGATGTTTCGAATTCAGACTGGGATAGCGTTACGGAATCGATTCGAACATCCCGGGAAATGTTCAGGTCACCCAACCGAACCGGATAGACAGGGAAACCATATTCCGCAGCCAGATCTTCTGGCACTCGGTCCGTCGCTTGGCCGTCGGTCAGCAGCAAGACACCCGCGAGTGGCTTTCCTTGAAACCGGTCTTTCAGGGAACTCAGATTGCTGTACAAAGCCGAGTCGTTGCCTGAGTATTCAATCTTCCCTAAGGCTTCGCTCGGTTCCAAGCTCGAGTCGAAAAGAAAGCGCCGGACACGAAAGTCATCGGTCAGTTCACTAAGCCAGGGGGAGGAATCGTCAAGCACACTACTGAGCGAAGTTGCACCCTGCCGGACTCTTTGTTGATTCAGCACCTCCATGCTCTTGCTGCGATCAACCAAAATGGCAAAGCTGTTGGCTTGAGGCTTGGGCCGTTCTAAAGTTGCCATCGGTTCGAGCAAGCAAAAGAGCAAAAGCCCTATTCCGGTGCTTCGTAGGAGAACGCCAAAGATTCGCATCCACCATGATAAGCGACTTTGCCGATACGAAGCAAAACTCAGGAACATAAACACCAAAGCAACTGCTATTGCGGTACCCAGCCAGGCTCGATTCCCGAAAACGAAATCGGAGTAGCCCGATTCTATTGCCATCAGTGGCGACACCAACGTGAAGGTTAGAACGTTCATTCAGGCTTGGTATCCTGCTTCTGCATGTTCTTTCCTGTTCCTAAGTTTTCGTAGTACCGGTCCAGCCGTTGTTGATAAAGGCTGGGGACGGGATCTCGATCGACAGGGATCAGTGCGTTGCGTTCGGCTGACAACCGAAGCAATTCTTCCTGAACCTTTTCGGTCAGCTGTTGCAGCGGATTGGCGATCAATTGACGAACGAGTGGCCATTCTGGCTCCTTGGCGTGCCGTTTGTAATCCACTCGCATCGACCGGACCGCCTCGCGAATTCGAGCTGCCTCTGCCCGCATTTCGGGATCTCGAACTAGTTCTTCCACGTCCCTGATGGAATCGGACCATGAGGAATAGGATTCACCCGTAATGGGATTACCAGCAATGGGCTCACGATCAATGGGATCGCCAGCGGAACCTTCGCGGTTAGCCTCTTGGCCAATCTGCCGCTCGGCTCGCTGCAATTCACCAAGTGCCCGTCGCAAGGATTCTTCTTCACTTCCCAATACTCCTTGTGCTGCTTCCTCGATCCCAGCTTTCAAATCCTGAATGCCCTGCTTCACTTCATCGGCCATACGATTGGCAGGCTCTTGCAACCCTCGTTCCATCAAGATTGGTATTTGATCCAAACGCTGCTCGATGGCCTTTTGTTTGGTTTCACGGAACGTTTCGTACAGTTGTTCTGACAGCAACGGCTCACTGGATTCCGCTTCCGAAACGGTTTCTCGGACCTTCTCTAAAATTTGATTGAGATCGCGCTTTTGGCTTTGCCAATTCGGTTGACCAGGCTTTTCGGGTTGGGGCTCACCTTCTGGTCGCAATGGGGATGCTGTCCCGTTCTTGTCATCGTCGTTTGTCGCATTCTCTGCCTCGGCCAAGCCTTCCGAGTTGGCCCCCGAATTCTTGGGATCGGAGCTCGTACGTTTGGGCTTTTGGACTTGCTCCGAAAGGGCTTGCTGTTGCTTTTCAAGGGCTTCAGCCTGCTCGAGCAACTGTCGCATGGTCTGGTCGAACTGATTGGATGATTCTTTACGAAGCTGCTCGCGGGTCTCCTCCAATTGTCGTTGAGCTCGCGTTCCAGACGACAGAGACTGCGAAGTCTCACCTTGCGATAACGACTGAGTCGACTTTTGCAGTTCACTTCTCGCTTGCTCCGTTTGCTCACGTGCTTCTTGCATGGCTTGCCGATTCTCCGGCTCATTCATGCGTTCCAGCAGTTCGTCGGTGTCGCGCAAAAGCTCCTCTTGATTGTCACGGAGTCGCTGAAGTTGCTCTTCGAGCTCCTTCTTTTTTTCCTCCGTTTTCGCCTCTCGCAACTCGGTTTCTAGATTCTTCAGTTGTTCGTTGACGTCCTTTTGTCGACGTGCAAGCTCCTCCAAACGGTTCATCACTTGGCGGTTTTCGCGTTGTGCAGAGGGTTCAGCGGTCTCTGCTTGCTGCTCCGTCTCGTAGCGATTGTCGTCCTGTTCCAGTTGCAGCTGTTCCAATTGTTCCTGACGATCGCGTTGGCTGGCGCTTTGAGACGATTGGGATTGCTGTTGTTGCGATTTTACGATTTGATGTTCGCGAGCACGTAGTTTTAAAAGCGTTTCGTAGGCATTGCGCTCTTGTCGCAGCGCCTGCTGTAGATCCCCCAGATCGGCAGCGGACAAAGAACTTTCCAAGTGTTCTACCGACAATGTCATTGCGTCGCGAACCTTCTCAAGATACTGCAACGACTTTTCATCTTGCAACGTTTGCTTGAGATCCTCTGTTTGCCCCAAGGCCTCTTGTTGGGAATCCAAAATCGTTTGGACATCCGCCCCAAAGGAAAGGCTTATGGAAGACTGCTTTTCGCGTCGCAGTACATTCCATGTAGCAGACATAATTTGTTTTTGCAGTTCCGCTAAATCTTCCGCTTTCTTTTCCCCTTCGCTTTGCTGCTGTTGTTGTTGTTGTTGTTGCTCGGACATCGAGGGCCCTTCGCGGAAAACTTCCTCGAACGGTCGCACCTCGGCAAAGAACATTTCGCCTTCCACGCGGCGCGGTTGGCCATTGCGGTCGATATCCTCGCTCCAAAAATAGTAGTTAACCAACTGGTCCGCTTCGGCGTTCATCGACTCTAAGTCAACGAGATACGAGATCTCGGCCTTGCCTGGTTTCTGTTGTAGGGTTTGAACTTCGGCGTCGTGTGGTTCGGCATCCCCCAAGGTCACGACTACCCCAGATTTTTGAATTCCAAAGTCATCGGTGACGGTGGCTCGAATTTGAAACTCCTGTAGCGGCGATACTCGACTGTCGGAAGCCCGTTCAAGTTTGATTTCAGGCTCCGCATTTGGCAGTACTTTTGCCGATAGCTCCTCCATGAATTTGCACTCACGCAGTTCCTGATCGACGAGCCGAACTTTCCAACGTTGCGAATCTGTCATCACAAAAGACACGCGATAACAAAGTGGATTTTCGGAGGATGGCACGAGGGGGGTCACATTCCCTGTCTCATCAATCAATTCAGCAATCGCGACAGGTTTGTTAACAAAACAGCTCCAGGTCAATGTTGCTCCATCAACAACCGTCACCCTTCGTGTGTTTTCAATCTCTTTAGATTCTAAGTTAGCGTATGTAGGCGATTCGATCTTTGCATCGCTCCGCATCAAAGCTGGATAGGCAAAAGTCGTGATCTTGAATTCACGAGTGAGTCCATCCAGAAAGTCGACGCGATAAGAAAGGTCCGTTTGAATAGCCGTAAGATAGGCACTGAAAACCGGATCTTTCAAACTACGGCTCATCGATTCGCGAGAACCTTTATTGGATTCGCTGGATGTTTCTAACCATGCTTCGGGGGGAACCTTGCCAGGAAAACGAACGGAAACCATCACATCCGTACCTTGCTCGCATTCGATGTCGCCCGGTTCCACCACGGGACTGATCATCGTTAAGTCCCCCGTCAGGGATGGCACAGACGATGCGGAAGCGACATACGACCCTTCCCAAACTCTGCCGATAACCAGGATTGCAAACATCAGAGAAAGAAACTGGCACGTCCAAGCCAATAGAACTCGACCAGCTGGAATCACTTTGGACCAATCGTGCGTACGAGCATGGCGTACCGTATCGTCGATCAAGGATTTTTCGAAGAAACCATCTGTTTTCTTCAATTGAATCGCGGTAATCAAACGTTCTTGAAGCGAAGGAAACGCCGCTTCGATTTGCGATGCGACCCAACGTCGGTCTTGATACCGACGCTTGGAAAGCAACCACGTTCCAACCATGGTTATTGCGACCACACCGATTCCAACGATCGCTTGTTGCCAGCTCAGTAATCGAGAGAATTCGCCTGTAGCAGTACCTATCATCCAGACGGCTGCCAGAACGCACCAAGCAATCGTCAGTGCCCATATCCATTGCAGGAACCGATATCGCCGAGCGACCGAATCCACGAGAAAGGAAAGATTGTTGTTCATTTGCTGCGAGACCTTATGATACAAACCGCGGATTCAGTTCCGGCAAGACCAAGAACACCGATCACAAGCCAGCGCCACCAACCTTGCTGCGCCTCTAATTCGATGGCTTGCAATTGGCGTTGCTTTTGTATGGCTCGTTCAGGTGAGTTAACGTCTGCCATGTTCACACCCAGTCTCTCCAGGCATTCGCTATCGGCAGGTAGGACTAAACTCTCCGATTCATTCAGGTTCACGGCAAAGGTCTGAACCATCTTCTCTTCACGCCATCGTTGATAAATGCCTGGCTCCCCAAGAGCGCATCGGTACATTTTTTTGTTCTTGTCCGCATCGTTCGATGTGATCTCCTCCGAGATCACGTTGCCAAAGGGGACACCTTGCATGGCCTTCCCCATGGGGTCGACAATGCGTTCCTGATCATTCCGAATCACTTCATCGCCAACGTAGTACGTTTTTGCATCCTGCACATCGCGAGCCGCAACGCGAAACAAGTTGGAGATGATTGGTACAAACTTACTAGAGAGGGCCAATTGTGATTGGCTTGGTTGCCACCCAGCCGAAAGAACCCATAGCAAACCTTTTCCCTTCTCCTTGGACAGCAACGCTGGCGAACCATCATCAAAGCTTGCTAGCGTTTTCCACAGATTGGGCTCGCTTGGTAAAAGATCGCGATGGCTCCAAAATCGAACTTTCGTAAAGTCATTGAACCTTGCGTCTGCCAAGTCGGCAAACACGGGATGGCGGAAGTCAATCCGCTGGAGCATCGAGTAGTCCTTGGGTTTTGCTTCCGTGACTGCGACGGCGGTGCCCGCGATATTTGCGAATGCCTTTTGGTAATCGTCGGAAGTAAAGCCTGCATCCTCGGAAATGGACTGGTCCAGTACCCAAAGTACATGCCCGCCTTGTTCGAGATAAGCTGACAAACCACTCAGATCCCGATCCTTCAGTTCCGAGGCAACAATGATCCAGGGTGTAGTGCTGGGACTGGGCCATTCTGCCGTGCTGTCTGGTTCGCGAGTCTCTACATTGACTATCCGCGTTGGGGTACTTAGCGGAATCTGAGCCACAAAGTAACCCAAAGAATCTTCGCGCTCGCGCGACTTGGATTCCATCACCAAGACGGAACAAGTACTCGATTGCTGGGTCGCCACGTAGTACCTGTTATCAAAATCTACGGAATCACCAACTAGCTTCAAGTACTGGGCGTCTGCGGAAGGCACGGGCATCGCGTTTACGATACTGCCACCACTGGGTACACTCGTTCGAAATTCGGTACCGAGGATCTCGTCTTTGGCATTTCTCCAAGAAAGTTGAAACTCGTTCGCATTCGACTTCGGCGAATTGCTTACCCGAATACGAATTTGATTGGAATCCGCCGATGCGGTTTCCAACTCTTGAGTGGATGTGGCGTTCAGCAGGGTGGCGTTGGCGTTGCCTGGCGTTCCAGATTCGATTCGTTCGATACGAACGCGGGTGTTGGGTGGCCAAGCGTAATTGGCGAGCGCATCAAGGGTCATCCCACTCTGGAGGTCTGTGATGATCACTATTTCGCCAGCCCCCGCGGCCCCTTCGTCGATGGAACTGATCTGTGCTTGCAGTGCGTCCGTCGCTTGTACCAGAGCCAAACCTAAGTCGGTCCTATTCCAAGATGGCGAGGCCTTGTTGAGCGAATCTAACGCAAGCGATTGTCGCTGCGAAGGTAGCACTTGAATTGCTTCTTCAATCGGCAACAAAGGACGCAAGGATTGGTCGAATGCGTAAACGGCGATCGTGTCTGTGATTTTAGAATATTCAATTAGTTCTTTGATCTTGGTTTTGGCTTGTTCCATCATTCCATCGCGCCGCATGCTTGCGCTACAATCGAGCAAAAAGACTCGCTGTAAACCAAGCGCAGGGGCTTCCCCCAGGGAGGCCACGTTCCAATAAGGACGTGAAAAGGCTACGGCCAGCATCGCAATTGCCGCCACACGCAAGGCCAGCAGTAGCCAATGGTCGACCCTGCTTTGCTGAGTCAACCGCGGTGCTGCCGGCTCTAAAAACATTAAGGAACTAAATGTTTGTCGATCCTTGGGTCGCTTTCGGACCAAGTGAAACAAGATCGGGGCCGCGATGGCAAGGGCTGCTAAAGCATACAAGGGAGTCAGGAAATTCATCGGAGGCTCTCGCGTTTCTTGCCACCCTGCTGTCGATAAAGCAAATCGAACAGTGCATGCTCGACAGAATCGGTGGATATCAACGATGTCCAACTGATCCCCAACTGAGCGCTCATCTGCACGAGTTCGGATTCATGTTGACGAAACTTGTGTTGGTATTTCTCTCTGGCCTTCTCGGGATCGATATGCATTTCCCGGCCCGTTTCAACATCGGTAAGCATAGCGGGGTTCTTGATACTTAACGTGATTTCACAGGGGTCGCAAACTCGCAATAGCATAATCTCATGTTGGCGTGCTCGCAAAAAAGACAAGGGCTCGCGCAGACTCTCTGGCGGCACTAAAAAGTCGGACACAATCAAGATCAAACTGCGATGGCGAACAATCTCCGCAAGATGCGCCAAGGGCTTGCGTAGATCGGTCGAGGTCCCTAGAGTGGATTTTTCCAAAAGCGAAAGGATGCGTTTCATTTGACCTGGGCGATAACGAGCCGCCAAGAACTCGGTCACATCCTGCTCAAAGGTAAGCACCCCAACCGCGTCGCGTTGTAAGGTCAGATAGTAGGCAAGCGTCGCCGAAAGAGTCCTTGCGTAGTCCATCTTGGAGTATTCGATCGAGCTATACTCCATCGACTTACTTTGATCGACAACGATGTAGCATCGTCGATTGGTCTCATCCTCAAACTTCTTGATGTAGAAGCGATCGCTCCTGGCGTACAATTTCCAATCGATGGAACGTGGGTCGTCCCCTTCGCTGAAGGGTCGGTATTCACTGAACTCAACCGAGAATCCATGGAGCGGACTTCGGTGCAACCCGTTGTGGAAACCATCAACGACCGACTTGGCTCGCAATTGCATATCCTTGATACGCATCAAGGCCGACATATCGATCCAGGAATCTGCCGACTTTAGCTTGTTCTCCAAGCTAGACTTCCGCGCATGCTTTTCCATCGGCTCCGGTCGGGCGATAGGCTGTTTCATCGTTAGTGAACCTCGGTCAGCAGCCGGTCGATGCAGTCTTCCACGGTAATTCCTTCGGCCTCCGCTTTGTACCCCAGAAGCAGCCTATGCCGAAGCACGGGATGAACGAGCGCACGAATATCTTCCATCGTGACATGAGACTGGCCGTTGAGCAACGCGCGTGCTTTGGCTCCCAACACCAGCATTTGGGCGGCTCGTAACCCAGCTCCCCAATTCAACCATTGATTGACGAAGGAAGCAGCCTCGGGGCGTCCCGGTCGAGTGGCAGCAACCAATCGGACTGCATAGCCGGCGACCTCTGACGCGATTGGCATGCGCCGGACCATTTCATGGAATCGCAAAACGTCTTCGCCGGAAAACAAGGGCTGGATCGGTTCCGGCTTCTTGCTGGTTGTATCCAGCACGACCTGAAGCTCGTCTTGAAAGGGTAAGTAATCAATCATCACATTGAACATAAACCGGTCCAGTTGGGCTTCCGGAAGCGGATAGGTTCCTTCCATCTCGATGGGATTCTGCGTAGCCAACACAAAGAACGGTTCTGGCAATCCATAGCGTTTCCCTGCTGCGGTGACTTGATGTTCCTGCATCGCCTCCAACAAGGCTGCTTGCGTCTTCGGTGGCGTCCGGTTGATCTCATCAGCAAGGATGACATTCGCAAACACAGGGCCTTTCACGAACTGAAGCACCCGGCGTCCATCGACTTCATCCAAGATCTCCGTTCCCGTAATGTCTGCGGGCATCAAGTCGGGAGTAAATTGAATTCGCCGAAACTCAAGATGAAATACTTGTGCAACGCTTCGAACCAAAAGAGTCTTCGCAAGCCCAGGGGCACCTGTGATCAAACAATGCGACCCCGAAAACAAGCAAATGAGCAATTGTTCAATCACTGCCTTTTGGCCCACAATCGTTTTCGAGAGCTCTTGATCGATACGAGCTCGTCCTTCGCGTATTTGTTGCACTAACGCAGCCTGCTCTTCGAATGAAATCGTATCGTGACTCAAGGTGTCGTGACTCAAGGTAGTAAAATCCTAGAAGGTTCGATGTGAAAAAGTTCTGTGGAGCAAGGTTCGGATGTTAGTCGTGACACGCGGCAAATGAACTTCAATGCGTCATGGCGTAGGTAACGATATTGATTCCTAAAGGATAAGCCTTTTTGATGGAAAACTCCTCGAAGTACCAGCGGTCTTCGCCCTCACGTTCCCAACCGTCTCCCAGATCCGTGTTGTGACAGATGAAGACCATGATTCGATTCGCGTCGTCGCGAATGGCACGATAATGGGGAACGCTCGTATCGGAATCATACCGGGGCTCCCAGGTTACACCTGAATCGCGGCCTCTCCATGCGGAGTCGATGGAAGGCAACTGAGGTTTTTCTTTCAAATCGTAAACGCAGTGAAAAATTTCGTGCTCCAATGGCACTTCTTCAGGTTCACGATCCGGGAACACACGCTTGATCTCACGGTAGAAGTTGTCGTATTCCGTATCACCCCAAAAATCGTCCACCATCAAGAACCCTCCATTGAGCAAATACTTTCGAAGCGCTTGCACCTCTTCATATCGGAACATCAACGCCCCAGGTTCAATGATGTAGATAAAGGGGTAATCAAACAACTCGGGA
>CAITIF010000742.1 GCA_903892365.1 uncultured Pirellula sp.
CCTGGAGGAGATTCAAGATGAAGCATCATGCAAAACCGTTGACGTAAGTGTATCAGTACCCGTTTGGAACGAAATTTCCGAAAGCTACACCGCCAAGGTACCTGTAGTGAACGACGTTCAGGAAACAAACAGCGTGAATGTTGCACGTTTGAAGGACGAGTCCTTTACCTACACCGTTTACGCACCTCAAACCGAAACCGTCACCAAGACCCAGACGGTAACGAACGCCGTCCCGGTCGTGAATACCCGAACGGTACAACGCTTTGTTTCAAAGTATTCCACCCAAACGGTCACAAAAGACTACGGTGAAACACTCGTGAAAGAAGTTGCTGGTTCATCCTATGGCGCTGCTCCAGTGTTGACTGAGCCATCTGTTTCTTGTTCTGCACCACAACTGGTCCAGGTTACGGATTCATGCGGCCGCGCAGCTACTGTTACTGTTGTTCGTGGCGGCGGGTGCGGAAATGGCCTGCTTGGTAAAAGCGCCCGAGGGTGCGGTTGCCGAACTCATGCAGCTTCCCAATGCGGATGCAACTCGGTTTCAACGTCATCCAACGGTAGCTATTCCGGTTGCGGTTCGAGCATGAACACATCGGTAACAAGCTGTGGAAACGGCACGATCGCGAGCGGTGAAATCGTCTCGAACGGCCCCCCTTGGCACAGCCTGAGTTACGACCGTTGCTGAAGCCGCTTCGACACCACGAACGACAACTCGCCAGGTCTGGGTTCCAAACGTTGTGACGGAAGAAGTTCCCGTGGTTACCAACGAAGTTCGCAACGAAGAAATTACTTACACTGTCTATGAACAACAAAGCACCGAAGTACCTTACGAATGCGTCTACTTGGTTTATCACCCAGAACAAAGCACCGACACCAAAAAGGTCGTCGAGCACGTCGTAAAACCTCGGACTCGCACTCGGAAAGTTGTCTCATACAACGACGAGCAACGAACTCGAACTCGCCGTGAATTGAGCTGCAAGACGGAAATGAAGCAAGAAACTTACCCGTGGTCACTTACCTAACTGAGAAGAAGACCAAAGATATATCCTTCACGATTCAAGTTCCAACGCATTCGGTCGAGCCTTTTCAAACGACACAATATGAGACTGTCACCGAAGATATCATCGAAGACTACACCTTCAACGTGCAAGTTCCTGCAATCAAGGAAGTACCATTGAATGCGGATGCGGTAACTAGATTGCGGTAACTAGATAACTAGAAAATAAGGGCCTCTTGGATTTCCAACAGGCCCTTGTTCGTTTGAACTCGCGAACGTCACCGAATCGAAACACATCAAATCTTCGCGAAAATTTGATCCAGCACGGCGCGTTCAGTCTCTTGATCCAGCCAGCTCAAATCGAGCTCGTCTTGCCAAGCATGCGATCGGGGATTAGGCATGGAGCCTGTTTCGTCTTGAGCGTTGAGGCTGCCATCGTTGCGATGGATCAGCATTGATAACCAGTTCAATTCCGACTCCATTATTACCTCGGTTCGAACCGCAGAAGTCTGGCTCTGCTCCAACGAAACCGATGGTGATGGACTGGCTTGGTGAGTATCGTTGGATACAGCGTTGGCAGAAGGAACATCGATGGATGTGGTCTGGGTTGGTAAGCCTGCCGTGGCTTCTAAGCTCGCGATTCCTAATGCGATGTAATTGGTTGCCGGGACTGCTTGCCCGGCGACGAATGTCTCTACGCGCTCAAAGTTGCGGGCAACACTGGTTCGTTCGCTTTCTTGCATGCTAACAAAACCAGCGCCGTTGGTCAGCCGACCAGCCTGGGAGGCATAGATGGTCGCTCGATCGTTCCCGCCTGCAGAAGCGTACGCCTCCACATTTTCAAACCCTCGCGCGAAGGTCGAAAATCCAGGCCCGACGATCGAGGTCAAATCACCGCTTGAACTCAGCAAATCATCGCTTGCAGAATCGTACAAAGAGGCCTGATCAACTCCGCCCGCACTCGAATACGCGAAGACTCGCTCGAAGCCGGAAACGTAGTTAAAAAATCCCTGACCGGAAAGGCTTGTGAACTGAGGTCGAACGCTGAGCGTATCATCGCGGATCGAATCGAATACGAAGGCTTGATCGTCACCACCCAAAAGAGCGTGCACAAAAACTCGCTCGACCTGATCCACCGAAAAGGCATACCCCACACCGGTGAGCTCCGCCTTGTTCGGCCAGATGTTTAATCGATCGTCAGTTGCTGCGTCATACAGATAGGCACGATCCGGACCACCTCCCCCAACAAAGTTGACGGTTTCGATCTGATTGGCGACCAGCGTCAATCGTTCGCTAGTCAAATTCGATTCACCTGGTCGCATTTCTATCTTCTCTGCCCCAGCCGATCCTGAAATCATCAACGTATCGTTGTTCAATTGGCCGTGGACAGCTACCAAGGTCACGCTCGCGTCAATTTGATACGAAACGTCGGCGACTTGAACTCGTAAGCCATTGCGCATATCGACCGAGAATGTATCCGCCCCTTCTGTTCCATGAACCTGAAGATGGTTCCCCTGCTGCTGGAGCAGGTTAACAACCTGAACGTTTCGCATCCCGGTACCTGGTAAGACGACTTCGATACTTTGGCCTTGGGTCACGTTAACATCAATTCGCCATTGATTGTTTTCGATTGTAGAATCGACAAGGCTTCCATTGGAAATTCCTGGCCGCAGCACTTGGAGCGAACCAGAAGCTGACGAGCCGGCATCGACTACGACCGACATCAAACCGGTATGCTCAGCAGTAAGTCCGTAGCGAGTCGCTCCAGACAAGGATTGCGACAACAAATCGACCGAACCGACCTGTGTGATTTGGGACGGAATGTTCGTGCCATCAGCTCCTCCGTTCGATCCATTGTGGCCGTCGCCACCAGGGGAGCTGGCGGCAAACCCCCAGTTCAATCGATACGGTCCGATGGAGTCATTGTCCGCGATCCCAAGTCCAATCGATTCACCCGCGACC
>CAITIF010000743.1 GCA_903892365.1 uncultured Pirellula sp.
ATAGGTCGACGTATTCCTCGATCGCTTCTTCAAGTTGCGGCGGCAAATCTTCAGTGGTTCCGTCATACCACAGCGGCTCGCCGGCTGCGACGACGCGGGCCGCAAGTCGGTTGAGTGCGGTGACAATATTGGAACGATTTTCAATGGTATCCTGGCCACTGATCGCCACAACTTTGGTGCTGCGACCATGGCAAGTTGCGACGCTCACACGATCGCACTCGATCAACCGTCGCCCTTCGTTCGCAATGGTGAAAGCGGTATCTCGGAGATCAAGGTTATTGTGAACCAGTCGGGCAAATTGATCTGCCTGTTGCCAAAGTTGTTGGCGTCCGGCAACTCGTTGCAAGGTTTGTGATTTGAGCCAGCCACCGATCAATTGGCACATCTGTTCTAGAAATCGCAGATAGCCGCGTTGTGTTGGAGGAGGAGCTTCGGGGCGTTGAAAAACTTCGATCATTCCAACAACTTCTTTGTTGCTGGATAAAGGCGAAAGCACAAGCAAGAACTTGCTTGGATTTCCCTCCATTTGCTCTTCGCCTATCATCGCACCTGGAGGGATTAGTTCCGAGGAGCGGTTGGCAAGCATGCGCATCAATAATTTGCCATGTTTTTGCGCATCTTCACCTTCTTGATCGATAAGGTTCTCAGCCATATTCAATTGATAGCTGAGTCGAAGGCGACGTTGATCATCAAGCAACCAGATCGCCCCGCCGATGGCCGCTAGGGCCTGCACAATGCGTTGCAATACAGCCGGGTAAAATTGATCTGCGGGAATATCTGATTTTGATAAGTCCGAAATCTCGTTGACCAAAGTTTTGATCAAGGACTTCGTTTGTTCTAGTGTTTCTTGACTTACAGATGCCTGATTGGTCGACATAGTCATTCCCAAAACTGCTAATGCTGTCCCCTACCACCCGATCACATGGAGAAATCCGTCGCGCGGGTAAATCCGTGAGTGGAGGAAACATGATTCGAATTGCAAACCAACCTTTTCGGGGAGGCTAGTGAAAGCCGTCACCACCCCACCACCTACCAAAACCGAAATCGGCGATCCGATCAGCCTTCTGGAAAGTTCCATCGGCAATGTGTGCTGGCTATCCCTAGCCCTTGGATACCGAATCGTTCAACAAGTTCCCCATGTCTAAACAAAAAGTATAAACAAAACAATCGGAATTCCTTCGCAGATTTCCTTATTTTTTTGTAGATTACTCTCAACGCGGAGGATTTATTCGCCAGATTTTCGGAACCTTTAGACCGGAGTTTTCGTCGAACTTGGCGTAATCGGCACGAAGCAACCGTAAGAGAAATGGATTGGGAAGAATAGGCCGATTCGCACCAGTTCACACTCGACTACAGAATAGAACGGGTGAAAATGAGTTCTGGCTTGGCAGTTTTGGAGCTTAGAAGGGTTAGAGAAACCCTCGCGATTAGCTGGATTTGTGGGATCGGTTGCGTTTTCGTGAAATTGATCCGTTGAAGCGATTTAATTGGAATGATCGTTAAACTCAGTTCCTTCACCTAGGAAGGAACCCTTGTGGTCGATCAAGAATTTTGGGATATCGATTGAGAACACTTTCGATATTCGGTTTGTTTTGAAAGAACTGAGCAGCATGGCATCGACCCGTCCCCAGAAAGAATCAACGACAAAGGAGTCGCATGAGCGTGACTCTGCGGTTGTTGCGAGTCGATCGCGTGTCGCTCAGCCCATTAGCCCTGACTCGGATGACTGTGGTGAGGAAGGCTCCACCGAGGCGGAAGAGGTGAAAGCGAAGCCGCAAGTTTCGCCGCGATTGCAGGCCACAGGTTGGCTGAAAAAAATTGAAAAGGTGATGGCGAGCGATATCACCTTGCAGCCATTCCTTGAGCAAGTCTTGCCGATTGTCGTCACGCATTTTGGAGCGTTGGGGGGCTTGGTATGGCTGAGGCCGCATGGTGGTCATGGGTCATGGTTTGCGCTGCGTCATCAAATGGAACCGATTACGTTCGGACCAGCGGAAACTCGCAAGCATGAGCGACTGGTGCAGTTTGCTTGGCAACAGCGCAATCCGTTGTTGGTCGCGCCAAAAGCTAAGGCAAATGGGCAGCCCGGTAATCCAGTGAATTACTCTCTCGCCTTTGCACCCGTTGTGCATTGGGGTGAGACGGTTGCTTTATTGGAGCTAGTCTTTCGAGCCGAAGCAGCGCCACCGACGGCTTTGTTTCAGCGGGTTTTATTGCAAACATTGCAAGTTGCCGCGGAGCATTTGCATCATGGTTTGCGGGCTCGTTTAAATTTGCCAGCCGCCACGATTGCTCAAGCAACTATGGCAGTCGATCAATTAAAAGAAGAGATACGAACGTATGAAGAGTCGCTCCGTCGAAGCATGGAAGCTCGCTTGCGACAGTTTCATGGCTGGGCATTTGGATCGCTCGCTGAAAATCAAGCTTTCGCCAAAATGGTCCATGAGCTGCTCGATCAGCATGGGTTGCGAGTGCGATGCCCTGAGTGTGGAAACGCGGCAATATTGAGGTGTATCAAGGCAGGGAATTCGCGACACGGTGTTTTTGTTTTCGACCATTATCTACCGACAGGCCGGACTTTTCATGGCGGCCCAACCACGGTTCCAGCGTTAACCCTTTTGCCAAAACCACAACGTAGAGTGAATTTACCCGAACAGCCATAACTGCGCCTCGTAGCAGCGTCTCTCAGAGACGCTTAACCGCGAGCCCCCAAACGAGGCTCGCTGCGCATCACCGCCAGGTCGCGACTTGTCCTTCCAGCTCAGGTTGGCGGCCGCATCCGCGTATCAGACTTGTACCCGATGCCCGCACGGCCGTGGACGGAACGTGCTACGTGGAGGGCCGTGCTACTAGGACGGGCCGTGCTACGTGGAAAAGTCGACAAAGATTCGTTCCCGTACCGCCAAGTTATAGACTTTTACCCACAATCATCGGATACTTAGAAATAAGTCTTGTCTTTAGAATCTATAGGAGCCTTCTCATGCGTTCCAAAAAGCTACGCGGGTTTACGCTAGTGGAACTGTTAGTCGTTATCGCGATCATTGGCGTCTTGGTTGGTTTGCTCTTGCCTGCAGTCCAGGCGGCCCGTGAAGCGGCTCGACGTACCCAATGCTCCAAT
>CAITIF010000744.1 GCA_903892365.1 uncultured Pirellula sp.
AAACCTGGACACATCTTCAATCTGGGCCACGGGATTTTGCCCGGTACCCCCGTCGATAATGTGATCGCCTTGGTCGATATGGTTCACGAATTAAGCGATCGACGTAACTAGAGAAGAACGAGCCCTCGTCCAACATGCTATTTCAAAACGTCTCCCTTTTGTCGGTCGGCTTCGTTTTACCACCGTTGGTCCTGACGTCGACCGATATCGAGAATCGCTTGGAGCAAGTTTATTCGCGACTAAAATTGCCTCAAGGACGCTTGGAGGGAATGAGCGGGATTCGAGAGCGACGTTTGTGGGAACCCAATACTCGCATTAGCGATATGAGTGCATTGAGCTGCCATCGAGCTCTCGAAGGAGCGTCCGTTTCAGCCAACGACGTGCAGTGTTTGATTCACGCAAGCGTATGCAGGGAGTTCTTAGAGCCGGCCACCGCATGCCGAGTGCATCATTTGGTTGGCTTGCCTGAAAATGCTTGGGTCTACGACGTTTCTAATGCTTGCCTTGGTGTGATGAATGGGGCTGTACAAATAGCTCAATTGATCGAAAGTGGCGTCATTCAAGCCGGGCTCGTGGTTGGGACCGAGGATTGTCGCGGCTTGTTGGAAGCAACCATCGATCAATTGACGCATGATGCGAACCTAACTCGCCAATCGATCAAGCCCGCATTCGCTTCTTTGACGATCGGTTCAGGTAGCTGTGCATGGCTTCTGGGCGATTCACGAGTCTTCGGGATGCGGGGCAATGGACTTGGGGCTTCCATTCGAGGAGCCGTCGCTGTCGCGCGAACCAAACACCATGCTCTTTGCCAAAGTGATACCGACGCGGCGGGAAGCAGCATGCAACCTATTATGAACACCGATTCAGAACTGTTGCTGGAAGCAGGGGTGGCTACAGGGGCGACCGCGTTTGAATTGCTACTGCAAGAGCTTTCTTGGAACCGAGATGAAATCGATTCGACGGTTTGCCACCAAGTAGGCTCGGCGCACCGAAAGCGAATGCTTGAAACACTTGCGATGCCTGTAGAGAAAGATTTTTCAACCTTTGAAGTGCTAGGGAACACGGGTTCTGTTGCGTTACCTACTGCACTTGGGACAGGGCTGCAGCGAGATTATTTTCAACCCGGCACTAAGACCGCACTGCTAGGCATTGGGTCTGGATTGAATTCCATCATGATGGGGTTGGAGTTCGGTCGTGTCGCAGTTCGCGGCTAATGCCTGAGTTATTATTTCGTGGCTTGCCGCAATACTCCCTCGGGTGACGCTTGCCAGATCTTTCCTGTTTCCAATTCCATGGCAGTGAGCCAATAACCGCCATAGCAATAAGTGTCGATGCAAACCAAATGAGGCACCTCGAAAATCTCACCTTGGCGGTTGTGCGTGTGGCCAACAACAGCGCGTTTGCCTGAGATATGAGGGTCGGGAAGGATTTCTGTAATCTTTACCCAACGAAGCATTTCTTTCGGTTGCTCTTCAAGAGGCAATTGGGCATCGTAATTGGCATGAACCACAAAGTGGGTATCTGTCTCAAAGAAGCTCGGCATTCGCTTCATCAGATCGATGTGGGACTTAGGAACACAATTCAAATCCCCGTTAAAGCCATACGATTCCATGGTTTCCACCCCTCCATGATTCAACCAGCCGTACGGTTCCATTCTTCGCTCGAGAACGGCAAGCATCATCTCCTCGTGGTTGCCAAGCAGAGGAACCAGTTTCAGCTGTTGTTCTAGCTCCAGCAATCGATCGAGCACTCCTTTGGAATCAGGCCCTCGATCAACGT
Source organism: uncultured Pirellula sp. (assembly GCA_903892365.1). Classification (GTDB taxonomy): domain Bacteria; phylum Planctomycetota; class Planctomycetia; order Pirellulales; family Pirellulaceae; genus JBKCUI01. Next base: position 1,780 of record CAITIF010000744.1, read on the forward strand.
AATCGCCTGCGGTCACAATCGTATCGGACGATTGCGGTTGGATCGCGTCAAGAAGCGTGTTGAACGCTGCTAGGCAACCGTGGATATCACCGAAAACGATGGTGCGAGACATAGAAAAACAAATAGGAGCCAACTTCGAAACCTGATTCACGTCTCATTAAGGATACGTAGACAGAACAGAATCGACTACTGCAAATCGGAACGAGAAAAGCACCGAATAGTAAATAAAAAAGGCTGCAAATTTCTTTGCAGCCTTTCGAGGGATTCTCGCACCAAGCGTCGAATCACCACCGATTATTTTGCGTTATTCGGCAAGATCAAACTAGTTGCATCCGCAGCTTGGAGCAGCTTCGCAACCGCAGCTTGGAGCTGGTGCACATCGCTTCATCGAAGCTAGCTTGCACTTCAGGCCACCGATCATGTCCTTGAAGCAATGCTTGCGAGCTGGCTTGCAGCATGTTGGAGCTGGTTCGCAGCAGCTTGGAGCTGGCTTGCAGCAAGCGAACTTAGCCTTGATTCGGCTCATCATGTCCTTGAGGCAATGCTTGCGAGCTGGTTTGCAGCATGGTGCTGGCTGTTCGCAGCATGTTGGAGCTGCATCGCAGCATACAGGTGCTGGAGCTGCACAAGGTGCAGGTGCTGCACATGGAGCTGGAGCTGGTGCTGCACATGGTGCTGGTGCATCGCAGCATGTCGGTGCTGGTTCGCAGCACTTCGAGCTGTGTAGCTTGCTGTGCATGGTTGCAAGCATACCCTTGAGCTTCGAGCCCAAGTGCAACTTTGGACGGCAGACAGGTGCTGCTTCGCAGCATGTTGGAGCTGGAGCTTCGCAGCAAACAGGTGCTGGTTCACAACAAGCATCCTTTTTGCAGAACAGGCCAGCATTGGCGGTGGACGAGATGGCTGCACAAGCAACGACTGACAAAGTAACGATAAATCGACGCATTTCACTAACTCCCAAAAAACAAAAAGTTTCGTAAACCGCGCCGTTTACATCCTGGTTACGAAACCATGAAGGGTTCCTCCAGTGCCACCAATCCATGATGACTATTGACGCGAAATGTGATGCCCAAGCATTGACATCTCTTCGGTGAAAAGCCAACCTAGACCGAAGATTTTGCCCAGAACTTTAAGTCAAAGGGCTTCCAACGCAACGACCTTGGCGATTATGCGGGTTGTACCGTTGACTGAGGTCTCGAGAGGAAATCCAATGGCGAAGGCAAAATAAACACAAACACGTCTTTTACAAATTTCATGCAATCAAGAATGCGAATCCCGGGTGTCATGCTGGTAGGGACCGACACCGAAGTGGGCAAAACTTTTGTTGCCTGCCGATTGATCGAACAATGGGTACGTCAGGGGACACGTGTGGGGGCCTACAAACCAGTCGCTAGTGGGGCGTTATCGCAAGAGGGCTCCGACGCAAACTTACTTTGGCTCGCCAGTGGAAGGCTCGGCACACTGGAGCAAGTCAATCCTCAATCGTTTATGGCGCCATTAGCACCTCCGATGGCTGCCGAACTCGAAGGCCGCGAGGTCAACGACGATCGCATTGTTGCTGGCGCCCTTGCTTGGGAAAGTGAATGCGATTTTCTTGTCGTAGAGGGAGCGGGTGGACTGATGTCACCCATCAGTTGGAAAATGACCAATGCCAGCTTAGCTCAGAAACTACAGCTCCCGTTAATCCTGGTGGCCTCCAACAAACTAGGAGTTGTCAGTCAAATCCTGACAACATTGACTGCCGCAAAAGCGCTAGAGTTGCGGATAAAGCATGTGGTTTTAAATGATTCAAGGGCTGCTTCGTCAACGCTGGATCCATCGCTTTTGTCGCCGCAAGGAGCTGATTTTTCGGTGGGATCAAACTATCGTTTGCTAACGAAGTTTTTAAAAGAGCAATGGCCTGATCCCCCAAAGATCATTCGCCTAGCCTTCGGTCAGTCCAATATGGAACCTGAAATTCAGATCAAAGAACTCATTGGCAATGATCCGAACTGAACCGCGGGTCCTAGCCGCGTTCCCCCGGCCCGCACCAGAAAACGATTGTCGCAGCATATGCACCCGGATTGGATTGAATAATCCTATCCAGAGCTAGCGACTATACCGGGGAGTCAACGAAGCCTAACGGCTGCGAGGAACTGCGATTCGACTTACGCGTGGTTCTTCACCTGGATCCGAAGGGCTTGAACTAGATCGTAAAGAAACACGTACGGGAAGTACCTGCTGATATGCGATTGGCACAACGGATTCGGTGCGATCAGCTTCCTTAGTCTTAGAAGGATTCCCAATTTCTGTTCGGGTTGCATCGCGTTGCGTGTCTGTTAACGGTTCGGGCGGATCGATTGTCATTGGTTCGGCAACATTGGGGGAACGCAACCGTAGAGCATTGGGATGAGTCCGACGTGCGCTTGTTAGCTGGATTGATTTGGGCTGGGCTGTATCTTCATAGGCAGTGGGGTCGTCTTTGAAAGGATCGACCAGGATGTCTGGAAGAGCGGGGACGGCAGGGGATGCTGAAGGCAACTTGGGCGGCTCAACGTTTTCGACAGGGGGCGCCACGGGTTGAGTTAACGTCGGAGATGCTGCAGGCGGCGTCCTAGGTTCGAAGGGAGCACGTACCAAAGCTGGCTCTTGAATGGGTTTCTTGGTTTCTGGAGGATTCGGTGTAGTCGGCTCTTGGGCCAATGCCTTGGGAAGCTGGTCGCCAATCGCTCCCGATGCTCCGGGCGTGCTGTTTCGTACCTGAACAGGAGAATGAACCGGTGTTTGATGCGGGAGTGCCGGTATGGAGACAGGCTCGGACGAGCAGGTTTCGCAGCCGCAGCTTGGTTGGGCAGGGCGGCGAGTATGCGAGTTGATTCTTGCTTCCGCTTGGTGGAAGCACACATCGCATTGGCCAGATTTGACCTTCCGCCGAGACGCTTCGAAACGATCACCCGCTTCATCTAGTTTCTTAAGAAATTTCTCAGCAAACGACGGCCCACACGCAGGTTTACAGGTTTTGCATGCATTATTGGTCGCTTGTGGTTGTGCGTGAATGTTGTTTTCGCAACCGCAACTCGGCTCCGAAGGCCGGCTGATCTTGGCATCGCATTGCTCGCAAGGAGGAGCCCCAAGGCAAGCGGATATAGTGCTCATGAAAATGCAGACGCCTGCACTGACAGAGAGTCCCAGAAGGACTCGAGAAAAGGCGGCCCGATTCATAGTTTTGTGAGTCTTGATGGCGTTCGGCATCGGGGAAACATCCTTTTGCAATGCGTTGAAACGACTCCATTCGGCGGCATTGTTTGAAATGCACATTCGAACAGCTTAACTTCTCGAAAAGGTTCATCGAACCGTTACAGTCCGAATCCCCAGAGCTTTCGCCAAATCCCGTAGACTCAGCCCCGTTTCCCAGCCCCCCCTATTTTGCCATTCTTCGTTCATTCGGTGCCACCCACTGTTAGTTGCATATTCTTGGGGCTGACGTCGTACTGGCAGCCTGATGTTGCTTTCATAGTTTATTCTTCTTGTATACTAGATCCTGCTGTAGGCTTCCGAAACGAAGCACTGGGGATTCGAGA
>CAITIF010000745.1 GCA_903892365.1 uncultured Pirellula sp.
CACAAAATCAGCGTCTGCGTAGATCGGTGCGTGGTGGTCCGAAACGATCATGGGAATACGATGGCCGGCCAATGCACCCGCAAAGGTCAGTTCGCTTAAGCCTTCCGGTAAAGGCATCACGGCAGACAGAGTCATCGCGGGCGAACCACCAACGCTGATACAAACGCGAAATGGTTTCCCTTCGGCTAAGGCCTTCTGATGATGGACCCCAATTCCGCGATGCAATTGATAATGGAGTCCGATTTGCTGGTTGGGCAAGTAGTCGTTCCCGGCTAACTGAACTCGATACATCCCCAGGTTGCACTGCATCAGCGAGCTGGAATCGCTCTGGCTGAGTACCTGCGGAAGGGTAACAAATGGCCCTCCGTCCCCCGGCCACGAAGTCAGTTTCGGCAAACCATCGATAGTCGTTTCATGCTGTAGCACCGGACCGGTTCGTACACGTTTGGGAAGCATGGTCCATGCAGTCCAGGGAGCACCCAGATAACGCATTGGTCGGATGAACAGCTGGTTCGGGTCGATCTTCAGTTCGATGGCGCGTCGAACGCGATCGATGCTTTTTCGGAAAAGAAATCGCGCCTGCTCCAAAGATCCAAACAAATTGCTGACCATCGGAAAGGGGCTTCCGATAGGATTGGAAAAAAGAATGGCCGGCCCTTGGTTGGCGTAAACGCGACGTTGCACTTCGGCAATTTCGAGGTGAGTCGACAAAGGATCTGTAATTTCAATCAATCTTCCGTGACTGCGAAGATCTTCTACAACTTGTCGTGTGCTTCGTTGCATTCAACAATACCTAGCGGTAAACATCTTGGAAACGGAAGGTGAGGGAAAAAGACCCGGTCATTGGTCCTTCCGTGTATGGCATTCTAAACGTAAAATTCCGTTTTGCTGGGGTGCGAAGGAGTTTTAGCACATCCGATCTTTTTGACCGCTGAGTAACACGGAATAATGGAAAAACGACTGTTCAACTTCTCCTCCGGGCCCGCCGTATTGCCGGTCCCAGTGCTCGAGCGAATACGAGACGAGATGCTTTGCCTGCCAGGCTGCGGGGCTTCTGTTATGGAGCTTTCGCATCGCAGCAAGCAGTTTATCGCAATTCAGGAAAGTGCGAAGCAACGTCTGATTCGTCTGCTGAACATTCCATCCGATTATGACGTGTTGTTCCTGCAAGGGGGATCGCGGCTTCAATTTTCGATGGTTCCCATGAATTTGTTGCGAGGGCAATCGAATCCCGCTCAGTACATTGTCACCGGAACATGGGGCAAGTACGCAGTGGGTGAAGCGAAGAAGGAGGGGGTTGTCGAGGTCATTTATGACGCTAGTGCAACCAACTATGATCGTCTGCCTAGCCAAGAAGATCTGAAGATCTCTTCCAACGGGGCTTATGTTCACGTAACTAGCAACGAAACCATCCAGGGGGTGCAATTCCAACATGATTTGGAGTCCCCTATCCCGGTGGTGTGTGATAGTTCATCGGACATCTTCTATCGACCCATCGATGTCACCAAGTACGGCTTGATTTACGCGTGTGCTCAAAAGAACGCTGGGCCAGCGGGTGTCACCGTCGTCATTATCCGAAGAGATTTGCTGGACCGATCCAGCGACGCGCTCCCTGGTTACTTGAATTACAAAAACCACTCCAAGGAAGAATCCATGTGGAATACTCCGCCGACATTCGCGGTCTACGCGCTAGGGCTGGTCGCGGAGTGGCTGGAAAAGGACATTGGTGGATTGCAAGCGATGCACAAAATCAATATCGAAAAGGCAAAGACGGTTTACGATGCCATGGATCGACATCCGACGATGTACCTTGGCCATGCTCAGAAGAAAGATCGTTCGCTGATGAACGCGACATTCCGCTTCGCGAACGAGAACCTAGAAAAGTCGTTTCTCGCTCAGGCCCAAGAAGCGGGGCTCGATTCTTTGAAGGGGCACCGAAGTGTTGGTGGGATCCGAGCGAGCATTTATAACGCTATGCCGATGGCAGGGGTACAATTGCTGGCCCAGCTGATGGATGATTTCGCAGCCAAGAATGCCTGATGGAAGCGATGCTGCTGATAGCATCGCCTAGCCCTTTTTACACGGAAGTCTTTTTGGCTTCCGCAACAATTCACAAAACAACCATACACTTTACTCCGATTCCATTGATATGACATTTCGCATACTCGTCTTAGACCCAATCGCTCAAGAGGGGTTTGACCTACTGAACGCCGAGCCAGGTTTCGAATACGAAGTCCGCGTTGGACTTAAAGGTCCAGAATTACGCAGCTCTCTGAACGAATTTGACGGCGCCATTGTTCGAAGCGGGGTGAAAATCACCGCAGAATCTTTGGAAGGGAACAAACGACTTCGCGCTATTGTTCGGGCTGGCGTCGGAACGGATAACATCGACAAGAACGCTGCAACGCGGCTTGGCATTGTGGTCATGAATACGCCGGCCGGAAACACGCTTAGCACCGCCGAGCATGCATTTGCATTGATGTTGGGATTGTCCAGATCGATTGCGCCCGCGTACCAAAGCCTTTGCAATGGCAAGTGGGACCGCAAGCTATTCATGGGCGCCCAGCTGGCCGATAAGACCTTAGGGGTTATCGGGATGGGACGGATCGGCCGCGAAGTCGCCTTGCGTGGTCTTGCATTTGGGATGCGAGTCATTGCTTTCGATCCGTTCTTGTCGGACGAAGCAGCTTCCAAGATGAATATCGAGAAAGCGAACCTGGTTTCGGATCTCTTGCCTCGAGTTGACTACCTGACGGTTCACACCCCGCTAACCGATGAAACCAAATACTTGGTCGGGATGGAGCAACTGAAGATTCTCAAAAAGGGAGTTCGGTTGATCAACTGCGCTCGTGGTGGAATTTACGAAGAAGCGGCATTGGTAGAGGGGCTGAAGCAAGGCATCATCGCCGGCGTTGCCTTGGATGTGTTTGAGGACGAGCCTTGCACCAACAGTCCTTTGTTTGGAATGCCTGGCGTTGTTTGCACCCCGCACTTGGGTGCAAGCACCGAAGAGGCTCAGACTCAAGTTGCAATCGAGGGGATACAGTTACTGATTAATTTCTTCAAGACGGGCGAGATTCGCCATGCTGTCAACGTAGCAGCCCTTGACCCGAAGACACTCGAATCGCTGCGTGGCTACTTGGATGCGGCTCACCGCTTGGGGTTACTAATGGCCCAATGGCACAGCGGCAGCATCAGCGGATGCCAATTGAACTACCGCGGTGAAGTTGCGGACAAAGACACCAAACTACTAACTGCGGCCTTCTGCGCAGGGCTTCTGGAAAAGGCCATGGCGGATGATGTCAACATCATTAACTCCGAAATGCTTCTCCGCGAACGCGGCATCGAACTGACCGAAAATCGTAATCGCGAGTTGGGTGCCTTCAGTTCGTCCATCACCGCAGAAGTCACTGGCGGCGGAAAGAACGTCAAGGCCGGGGTGACTGTGTTCGGAAACAACATGTCGCGTTTGATCTCCATCGATGACTATCGACTCGAGGCTTATCTCGATGGACACATGATGTTCTTTACGCATACGGATGTGCCCGGAATCATTGGGCGCGTTGGAACCGTATTTGGCCAGCACCAAGTGAATATCGGTCAAATGTCCGTTGGACGAGCGGGCCAACATCCCGGCGGGCACGCAATCGGAGTTCTCAACTTGGACGGGGTTCCGCCCAAAATTGCTCTCGACCAGCTGATGGCCATCAGCTCGATTGAGAAGGTGCAAATGGTGGAATTGCCTGGCATGGGAGTGCTTCCGTCTTGGCTCAACTAACGAACCTGAATCCATCCAACGCTGCTATCGCTGGACGCTGGCCTCGTGCGCTGGTGGCGGTTGCGTTGGTTGCAATCACGGTTTACTTGCTTCAATTTGGTTTGCGTGCTTTCCCACCCAACCCGCCGGCATGGGCTACCACCCATCCTGATTCTTTGGTGCTCCAAGATAAAGACATCCTTGAATGCAGCGGATTGGATTTTTCGCGACGGACTCAGGGGTGCTTTTGGTTGCATAATGACTCGGGGGATTCGCCTCGTTTATTTTTAGTGGACGACACCGGCGAAACTCGGTTGCGTTTGCATGTGACCGGAGCCGAAGCGATCGACTGGGAAGATCTGTCGATCGGTGAGATTCACGGGCAAGCGATGCTGATTGTGGGGGACATAGGTGGGAATGCCCGGCAACGCGATGACTTGATGCTTTATTTGGTGCTCGAACCACAAATCGATCTCTTACAGAAGAATGCAATCGTCGATTTGCAACAAACGCCATATATGGCACTACGCGTTCGAATTCCCGGCGGAGTGACCAACTACGAATC
>CAITIF010000746.1 GCA_903892365.1 uncultured Pirellula sp.
ACGTTGCGTTGTCGATCAGTGTACATCTGGAGCTCGTTGTTTCCGCCACCGAAAGCGTTTTGTTCGCATTCCCATTTCGAATAATCCAAGCTTTTCCCGTCGAATTCGTCTTCCAAACAATCTCTTGGGCGTTCAGTGAATGGACCAAAAAAAGTGCTGCCGACATGAATGCCGCTAGCGAAAAGCATGTTTTTTTCATGAGAAACCTTCAGTCAGGGTCGAGGAAGAGGAAGGGGGAAGCCAAAAAGCGGAGGAATGGTTATGGCACCCGATTATGAACGGGCCAACCCTTGGTATCTAGGGTCCAAGATTCATTCCACGGATAAGGGTGGTTGAGATTGAAAGATGGATCAGGATTAGCGCTATTTTGTTGAAAAATCAGCAAAGTAGGTGTTTCTTTCCAGCTGGGGGTGATGCTGAATGAGCCACCCTTTGTTTCAATATTTAATAACCGTGCATGCAAGGAGCCATTAGGACTTGGAAGCCAGGTCAAGGCACCGGTCGCAACTTGAGTAACCTGACCTCGGTCTTCGGAGATTGGACCTTCGTAGGTTAGGTACAGTTTGCGATGGTTGGGAAGCCGGGTGAGTTTGACGGGAGCAGCCCAACTGGAAACCGGATTAAGGGCCTCGAAACAGAGGACTTTTTCGGCATCCAAACTTGGGTGTTCCATCAGCAGGTCCCAGTGTGAAGATCGCTGGGAGGAGGCCGGAAGAGCGTGATGGAGGACGGTAAAGCGAAAACCATCTAAAAATTTTCTTAAATCTTCAAGACGGCTATTTCCGAGCGTGGTCATCGGAACCTTTCGACCCAAGAAGCATCAAAACCGGCGTCAAAGTCCGTAGAACCGTCGTGTTCTGTGGTTGGCGACGTGTGTATTTGGGTAGTTTTGGAAAAATAGACCTTCAATTTTGATGCCTTTAGAGGCTGGGCAACCCATCTTAGTGGGTCGCCCGACGATGGATTGAGTGCTTAGAGTGGCGTCTGAGCACAGGTAAATTTGCATCCGAATCCTGCCCAACTATACTCGATTTTGAGTGTCTAGATCTGTTCGCAGAATTTAATGACGGGTTTTTCGCCATTAAAGATGCCTGGAGACTGGGCCCTTTTTTACAGCCTTGCAGCGATTGTTTGCTGCGAGGGGTTCCTGGCTACCTTTGCACTGAGGGTTGGTGATGACCATCCGCCGGCTTCGCAACACGAATTCCAACACCAAATCGAACACTCCAGAGAATGCAAAGGGCAGCAAGGCTAAACGTAGCCAACTGCGCCAGCATTTGCTCGAAACACTAGAATCGCGCCAGTTGATGGCGGTCGGTCCTCAATTGATCGGTGTACAACCGAACAATAGTGATTTGATCGAGAACGGGGTGATTCGCAATATTGCCCCGCGGGAGCTGACGTTCCGATTTGACGATTCTCAAATCATTGATCAAGCCACGGTGGGTGGCATTCGCGTGACACGAGCTGGGGGTGACGGTACGTTCACTTTGCCGAGCGTGTCTAGCGACTTCGGCACTGCGGGTCGTGCGGACATCCAATTGACCTCGCGGAATGCAGCCGATTCGATCACGGTCAACGTAGCCAAAGCCGACCTTGGAACGTTCGCAGTGGCTCAGCTTGCCATGACGAACAACAATCTTTTGATCACGTTGAACTCCAACCCGACAGCACAGGTTACAGCTCAAGGTCTGGTCAACTTGATCAATACGGCCAATGCGACAACCAATCGCATTTCCGCCAAGCTCAATGGTGGGCTGGGAACGACACCTTTGAACGCGGTGGATCCAGCCAACATAGGGACATTGCGTCTATCTGCAAGCAATGACGTGATGGTCATTCCAGGTGCAGTTGTCATTGGCGATCGTCCGAATGAGAACGAAGTGACCTTGCGATTTGCGGAGAATCTTCCAGATGACATGTACCGTCTGGAAGTTTTTGGATTCGATGATGCGGGTAGAGGTATTCGCGGACTAAGAAACACCCGAGGTGAGTTCTTTGTTCCGTCCAATCCAAATACGCGGCAGGAAACCATTGACTTCCGTTTGGATCTTGGACCACAGGTTACTTCGGTGGTTCCACAGCCGATCGTTCGTTTGGCGAACAGTTCTCTATCGCAGCAGCGCGATACGATCGTTGTGTACTTTGATAACGATAAAATGCTAGTGGAAAACGGTCCGAACGGTTTGCCTACCGCTCGAAGCGTGGAGAACCCAGCGTTCTACCAACTGATCTACACTTCGGATACGGTCCGCAACACGGACGACCTGCCAGCATTCTTGCCAGTCTCAGTGCGTTACAACGCATCGGCCAATACAGCGACGTTGGTCTTCGCGAACGATCTCGACTTGCTTCCAGGCCCAACAGTTCCATCGAGCACATTCCGGCTGCGTATTGGAACGCGTGAAACAACGCCGATGGCGCCAGTCCGATCGGAAGCGACTGCGACCGCTATTTCCGATTTGAACACCAATGGCGTTGCTAAGGTTCGGTTTACGTCTAAGGCGATTGGAGAAGCCGGTTCAGGCATCTCGGTATCGTTCGTGAACACTGGTGTTTTGGCGTCGCCTAGTGTCACGGTTACAGGCCAAGCTATTCGTGTCAATTATGGTGGAAGTACCGTCACGGTCAATGATTTGATATCGGCGTTGGAATCCAATCCAGCGTCCTCCGCGTTGATCAAGGCGACTTTGGAACCGGGCAGTGATGGCACGCGGTTGGTAAGCAATCGACCGATCAATTATTCGCCAGTAACTTTGTTCGGAATGGGCAGTTCGTTCGATACCGCAACCAATTTGGGAACGATTGGTTCGGTCAATGTTCCGTTGACAAGTTTGTTGTTGAGTTCCACCATTGATCCAGAGGTTCATGATTTGGACCTTGCCGGAGCCAGCAATGATCCATCGCAACGAATTGTTCCGGAGCAGATGGAAAATCACATCAACCCGGACTTCGGTGGAGATGATTTTCCTGGCATCCGAACGGTCTATTACAATTTCCGTGCAAACTATGGCTTTGATGGTGTAACCCCGGTTTTCAATGCGATTACGGAAAAGCAAAAGGACCGAATCCGCGAAGCTTTCACCCTTTGGTCGAACCAACTGGGAGTTCAGTTTGTAGAAACAGCCAACAGTGGTCTTACGGTTGCCTTGGGTACCGTCAACGCGCTAGGAACAGGACCTAACGTTGAGATCCACGGTCAATGGGGCGTTCGCATCGACCCAACGTATCAAGATAGCTTGGCAGTATTCTCCGCCAATAACATTTGGAACGATAACTATGGCGAGAACCTGACCCGTGCAGCGGCAGCAAGCATTGGTTTTATGTTGGGCTTGTCTCGAGCTGGTAATTTAGATCCTTCTCAATTGTTGCGGCTTGATAACGGATTCATCAATTTTCCAACCACAGCAGACCGAAATTTTGAGCCGGTCTTCCCAGGTAACCAAGACGTCATTCACGGTCAATACTTGCATCGACCTGAAGGAAGCGACATCGACTTGTATCGCTTCGACATCGATTTCGGAGCGACCGGCGCCCCGCGAACCGGTGTTTTCGTCGCAGAGACCATTGCCGAACGATTGGCCGACAGCAGCACCTTGGATAGCCGACTCGCCTTGTACAAGCAAGTTCAAGCTTCGGCCCTTTCGAACCTGGGCGTTGGACAAGGGGTTCAAGTGAAGTTCGAAGCCGTACGGCCTGGAAAGCTCGGCAACAACTTGCAAGTGTTCGTGACGCGAAGCAATCGCGGGATTGGTGCTTTGCCGATCGTCAATGCTTTCCCAAATGCGATTACGATTGATTTGAATTCCACCGTGGGTAGTGAAACGACCCTGGTGCAGATGCTGACCGCGATCGACAACAACTCGGCTGCTCGATCTCTGGTGAAGGTCACTCGAATTTCTGGTTCGGAGACAACAGTCCTTGGGAACAGGGACATCACCTATTCGCCAATCACCTTGAATGGTGGCGAGCTCGAATTGATCTCGCAGAATGACAATTACTTCAGCGATGATTCGTTGATCCGGACAACGTTGTCATCAGGGGTTTACTATCTTGGTGTTACATCGACAGGTAACGACAAGTACGACGCCACCATTCCGGGCACTGGAACTGGCGGACGTACAGAAGGCAAGTACGACTTACGATTAACGTTCCGTGCACAAACCGATAGCAGCGATTCGCTTCAAGATGTTTCCGGTCCTGGCGGCGATGTCTCGCTGGCATTGGACGGAGACTCGGACGGAGTGGTTGGTGGTGTTTACAACTTCTGGTTCCAAACACGGCCGCTCGATCGGGCATTGAATTTTAACGCAGGTGGATCGGCAGACCTGGAACGAAGGCTCATCACGATTCGTGGTGCCAACGGTGCAGAAGTACGATTTGAATTCAGCATCGATTCTTCGGTCGGAATCGGTAATACCCGAATTCCTTACTCGCTTACCAGTACAGCAGAAGAACTTGCTACTAATTTGGCAGCAGCCATCGCAAGCCGAACCGAGCTTGGGGTGACAGCCACCGTGAATGGTGCGAGAATTGTTCTTCAAGGCGAGCGACTCATTCAGCTATCGTCCGGTTTGACGATTGTAGATCTTTCCGGCAAGACCATTTTTGTCGACAAGTCCGCTGGTCCAAACGCAGATGGTTCGTTGGCTCGACCGTTTAACAACATCGCTGGCTCTGGTGTGGCGAATGCGTTTGCAGCAGCAGTGCCCGGGGACATCGTTCGTATTGTTGGAAATAGTGGCTCCGACAACCGACTTGAAACAGTCGCTGATAACCTTGCCTATGAAATTGGTTTTGGCTTGTTGAATGGGGAAGTATTGTCGGACGGTGCGACCATGGATGTGCCGAAGGGCGTTACCGTGATGATCGATGCCGGTGCGATCTTTAAGATGAATCGCTCCCGAATTGGGGTCGGCAGTTCATCGCTGAGCGTGGACCGAAGTGGCGGTGCGTTGCAGGTTCTCGGTGCACCCATTTTGCTCGATCGCGCGGGCAATGCGATTAAGATGACCGACGGATCGGTGGCTCCGGGAAGTGTGTTCTTTACTTCTTGGTTGGACGAAACGATTGGTTTCGATAATTACTCGCCTAGAACAACACCTTCTGCCGGTAATTGGGGTGGTTTGTTGTTCAAGCGGGATTTGGATGCTGCAGCAGGCCGATTTGACTTAGAAGACGAAGGAATTTTCCGTCAGTACGTCAATCACGCTGACATTCGTTACGGTGGCTCCAGTGCGGTTGTAGTGGATGCGGTTCAACAAACTGTTAATTCCATTCAGATTGCTGACATGCGGCCTACGATTTCTTACAACAACATTTCGTTTGGTGCCGATGCGGCCATGAGTGCTACGCCCGATAGCTTTCGTGAGACGCTATTCAGCGAACCTGCGTATCAACGTAAAGGATCTTTTACCCCGGATTACGACCGAGTCGGCCCGAGGATCCATGACAATATTTTGGCAAGGAACTCGATCAATGGTCTGTTCGTTCGAGTTAGCACCGTCGCTGGTGGTGAGCTACGACAGTTGACGGTTCCGGGACGATTCGATGACGTGGATATTGTTCACGTTGTCTCGGAAAACATTGTGATTCAAGGTGTGCCAGGCGCTTCTTTGTTGGACGAAACAACGTTGCCATCGAATTTG
>CAITIF010000747.1 GCA_903892365.1 uncultured Pirellula sp.
CTCTACGAATGGACGCGGTCTTGGGACAGCCCCTTAGCTGCGAACTCGATCGAAGTGAATCTAAATGCTGCTGACGAAACTTCAGCATCTAACGCCTATGGATTGGATGCATCGCTTTTCGGAAAGCTACCTTCCGGTGAATTGATTGACCCGAAGTCGATTGGCGTCCAAGCCCCTAGTGTCCTTGAATTGAGATTGCCCAGTTCGCTCGCCCAAGGGGCGGAATTGGTAGCAACAACGCGATTGCATGCGGAACAAGGGCGCGAAGGCAGTGTTCAGACTCGAGTGCAGGTCAACAAACCTGTCGAAACATCAGACTTAACCCCAAGCCAAGTCAGTACTGTGCCCTCGCAGGGTGCTTGGACGGACAGTAGTCCTATTTTTGTCCAGGCCCCCATTTTGGTGAATGAGGGAAGTGAATCCGCCATGCGATTCAAATCGGCTTTTGATTCCTTTCGGCAGTTATTTCCAACCGCACTCTGCTATTCGAAAATCGTGCCTGTGGACGAGGTCGTTACGCTGACCCTTTTTCATCGCGAGGATGATCACTTGGTGCGTTTGATGTTGAATGACCAACAAAAGCAGGAGCTGGATCGGATGTGGGACGAACTTCGGTTCGTTAGCCAAGACGCGTTGATGTTAGTTGATGCTTTCGAACAGATCTGGCAATACTCGACGCAAGACGGTCCCGATGCACCTCACGGTGACAAGCGGCTTGAACCACTTCGAGAACCAATCATGCAAAAGGCAGCGGCATTTAAGTTGTGGCAAGTGCAGGCCGAACCAGCTCAGATCCAAAGCGTTTTGGAATTTGCGGCCAAGGCTTGGCGAAGGCCCCTAAGGGCGTCTGAGGAAAATGAACTCAAGGAAATGTACCGTAAACTTCGGGGCAACGAATTGTCTCACGTCGATACAATCCGTTCGCTCCTTTCGCGAGTTCTTGTCTCATCGAGCTTTCTTTATCGTTGCGAACTGCCAACTCAGCAAACCAAAGTTTCGGTCATCAACGATTGGGAACTTGCAGCACGGCTCAGCTACTTCCTATGGGCTTCCGTTCCTGACGATACGCTCAGGCGACTTGCTTCTGAGGGGAAATTGAATGATCCAGCAGTTCTTACGGCCCAGATGAAACGTATGTTGCGGGACCCGAAAGTCCGACGTCTTGCAACGGAATTTGGATGCCAATGGCTGCAAGTGCGGGACGTGGAAAGCCTGGATGAAAAGAGCGAGCGGCACTTCCCAACATTTGTGTCGTTGCGCGGTGCCATGCAAGAGGAGACAGTTCGCGTCTTCATGGACCTGTTTGAAAATGACCGGGCTGTGATTTCCTTGTTGGACTCTGACCATTCCTTTATCAACGAAGGCTTGGCGAAACACTACGAACTCGCTCAGCAAGTGTCTTCGTGGCAACGGGTAGACGGCCTCCGTGCCAGCGGTCGCGGAGGAATCCTGGGCCTTGCGAGCACTTTGGCGAAGCAAAGCGGTGCTTCCCGAACCAGCCCGATTCTTCGCGGCGCTTGGCTGAGCGAGGTGATATTGGGCGAAAAGTTGCCCAAGCCACCCAAAGATGTACCCATCTTGCCTGAAGAAGCTCCAGCGGGATTGTCGGAACGTGAGCTTATCGAACGGCACAGCAGCGATGCGAAATGCGCCGTTTGCCACGAGCGGATCGACCCATTCGGTTTCGCACTGGAATCGTTCGACGCTATTGGTCGCTATCGTACGGTTGATGCAGCTGGTAAGGCCATCAATACCGGAACTCGATTGAAGGACGGTACCGAGATCGATGGACTCAACGGCCTAAGGGATTATCTCGTGCGTGAACGAAGCGAAGACTTTCGTGAACAATTCTGCCGTAAACTTTTGGGGTACGCACTTGGCAGAGGGGTCCAGCTTTCCGATACACCCTTGATAAAATCAATTCTAGAAAAAACGCGTGGAGACAACGATCACGTTCAAGCCGTTGTCGAAACAATTGTGCTAAGCTCACAGTTTCGTGAAGTGCGTGGTTTGTCCTTTGTTCCTTCCAATGAATAGCAGGCTATGATGAAATCACATCGGTATTCC
>CAITIF010000748.1 GCA_903892365.1 uncultured Pirellula sp.
CACCGGCCGACCCTTTGCCGCGAAACCGAAGTTTGCCTAGGGGTAAGGCCAAGTCATCACATACAACTAAAATGTCTGAGGGTTCGATTTTGTAAAACTTCGAAACCGCTCCTACCGACCGGCCGCTCAAGTTCATCATAGTTAGGGGCCATAGCAGCAAGGCTGCTTCGCTTCCTAACGTGGTCTGCATGAGCTGACCTTCAAACTTTGCCATTTTCGAACCTGCTGTGCGTTTCGACAATTCGTCGAGCACCTCAAATCCGATGTTATGGCGAGTATTCTTATACTTCTCTCCCGGATTGCCGAGTCCGACGACTAACTTCATCTCTCGGTTCCGCTAACAAACTCATATTAGGTTGCTGCTGCAGCTGCATCTGCTGTCGCTTCACCAGCAGGCTTGAATACAGCCACGATGACAACTTCGCCTGGAGTTACCAGTTTAGCGCCTTCGGGCAAAGTGATATCACTTGCGTGGATGGCTTGGCCAACACTCAGGCTGCTAATGGTAACCCGAATCGATTCAGGAATGCGAACTGCAGGGCATGCAATCGTCAATTCGTGAGTTGCGAAGCGGAGTTGTCCACCTTCGTTCAAACCAGGAGCTTCGCCGTGAAGTTCAACTGGCAAGGTGATTGTTACCATTTCTGTAGCCGAAACGCGTGCGAAGTCGACGTGCAAAATCTCGGTTGCGTAGGTGTCCCACTGCACTTCTCGCAAAATGGCAGTGTCCTTGGTTGCACCCGTCAAGTTCACTAGCTTGGTGCCGTGCTTGATCATGTGATCCAAAGCTTCTCGCTTAACAGCCAAGCAGATGTTTTCTTCGCCGTGACCATACAAAATGGCGGGGACCAAGCCCTGACCACGCAATCGAGCCACTGCTCGTGTTCCAATGCCACTTCGACTTTGAACTTCAATATTTCCAATCATGGCGGTGATGATCCCTAAAAATACCGTTATCAATCATGCAGAGCTTGCGTGCAGCACTTGCCAAAGGCCAATTTTAGAGCCTCTTTTCGTCTGCTCTGCGATCACAAATCAATTGGATCGTCTACCTAGGTAGTCCCCTACCCAGGCTAGAAACCGGCAAGTATCCCAAACGGTACGATTTATGCAAGGGCAAACCGAATGTATTGCGAGAGCTGCTTGTCGAGGGCCGTATTTGTCGAGTGCCTGCTGGTCACCTAGCCAGCTGTTTCGCCTAGCCAGCTGGTTCGTCTAGCCGGCTGGTTCGTCTAGCCGGCTGGGGCGACTGGCAGACTGGGTCGACTTACGGGTGCTGTGTCAATTTCGCCCTATCGCTTGGATCATGCCGATTCGCCTACCTATCGTCATTTCTGGGGGCTAGCTGGAGTTTCTTTACTGGCAATTTGAGCCAAAACTGGACCTTCGGGTCTTTGTTTGGGCGTTTTGGGGCAACCGCAATCCAAAGGTGACCGTCGGTATTCTCTGGTCTGTTCCAATTGTAGCAATTCGGGTACACCATGGGGGTTCCAGCCGCTTGCGTTCTAGTCGCGAGCCCAGCGTTTATATCCAGCGTTTGAATTCACTTGAGTAATCTGTCTGTTTCAGGGTGTCTGCATCCATGGCTAAACGAAAAGCCGATTACGACGTTATTGAGCCGATTGGGCCTCGGGTCCTGGTTCTGAAAGATGAACCGAAACGTGAGACAAAAGGGGGGATCGCCCTGCCGGATGCGGCGGAGATTCCGACCATTACTGGCCGAATTGTGACGATCAGTCGCGTTGTCGAGCACGATGAGAATATGCCTTTGCGGCAATATGACAAAATTCTGTTTCACCCCAAAAATGCGATTCCAGTTGACTTCGAAACTGGGAATCAGTTGTTTGTGGTTCCCGTTGAAGACGTGGTCGCCGTTTTTCGACGGAGCGAAGATCTCAAAAAAGAAGAATAGTCATTACCAGAAAAGCAAAGCCGGTCATGTTGTTGCATGCCGGCTTCTTTTGGCTGGGGCTACCTTCGCGGTTCAATTGCTTGGGGCGCGAAACATTTCGCTAATGGACTTATGGTGGTGAATGCGACGGATGGCTTCTGCCAAGAGCGGCGCGACCGACATGATGTGAATCTTGTCGAGTTTCTTTTCGTCAGGCAATGGTAATGTGTTGGTAATGCCGACGCTGTCGACGGGACTATTGCGCAAACGTTCGATGGCATCACCACAGAGCACACCGTGAGTGCAAGCGATGTGGATTTCTTTAGCACCCGCTTCATGCACAAGTTCGGCGGCGCCGCAGATGGAACCTGCGGTGCTGATCATGTCGTCGAACATCAAGCAAATTTTGTTTTCGACCGGGCCTCCGATGATATTCTTCTGTTTGGTGACTAGTGCGTTTTCGCGGCGTTTGTCCACAATGGCGAGCCGTCCTCCCAAACGTTTGGAGTGACCCAACGCGCGCTTGATGCTACCTTCGTCTGGACTGACAACGACGATGTCGTCTGGGTTGTAGTTTTTGCTTTGGAAGTAGCCATTCAAGACCGGGGCTGCGTAAAGGTGGTCAACTGGGACATCAAAAAAGCCTTGAATCTGTGGGGCGTGCAGGTCCATGGTGAGAACCCGATCCGCACCTGCCCGAGTGATCATGTTGGCGACCAGTTTGGCTGTGATGGGAACGCGGCCTTCATCTTTGCGATCTTGTCGAGCATAACCAAAGTACGGAATCACCGCCGTGATCTTGGCCGCACTGGCTCGCTTGCAACTGTCGATCATAATCAACAGTTCCATCAAGTTGTCGTTAACTGGTGGGCAAGTTGGTTGGATCAAGAAAACATCGCGACCGCGCACGTCGTCATCGATCTTGCAAAAGTTTTCGCCGTCAGGAAATTTGCCCAACGATATCGATCCCAAATTCAAATGCAAGAATCCACAAATGTCTCGGGCCAGTTGTGGGTTGGCTCGTCCACTGAATATCTTTAGCTCGCGCATGGGTACCCCAATTCTTTCATCTTCGCTTCGACCAAAAGCGCCTCTTCCTGAGTGTTTATGCTGAGCGCTTCACATGGCTCAAGTACAGCCGTGGCTTCGACGCGATTTCCAGCATTGCGAAGAATAGCGGGGCAATCGGTTAGGTAAAACTCCCCTTGTGCATTTTGATTTGATAACCGTAGTAAAGCCCAGAGCAGCGATTCGGTTCGAAACGCATAGGTGCTCATGTTGACTTCGGTGATCTGTTTTTCCTGCTCGGTTGCATCTTTTTGTTCGACGATTTTGGTAAAGCTGCCGGCTGTGTCTCGCACAATTCGGCCCAACCCAAAAGGGTTCTCTTTATGCAATGTCCCCAGTAAACAATCGAAACCCCCTGATTCAAAGCGTTGCAGCAAACGCTGTAACGAGGCGGGTTGGACCAAAGGAGAGTCGCCAGCCAACACGATCACCGATGGATCGGAGGAGCTTAACAGTGGAGCGGCCATTTGCACGGCGTGGCCCGTACCGAGTTGTTGTTCTTGAATCGCAAACTCGATTCCGCTGCGGTGTGCGAGTTCGGCTTTGACGAGGTCCGCTTCGTAACCGATGACTAGGATTTTTCGAGTTACCCCGATTTTTTCCAACGCATCAATGACCCAATGGATCATCGGCCGACCTAGCACCGGATATAGAACTTTAGGTAATGGCGATTTCATGCGGGTTCCTTTCCCCGCGGCAAGCACGATAGCTGTCGTTTGCAACGTCATTGGAGTCTAGTAAACGGTCCTTTTCGCCTGATGGAAAAATTGCAGCTGGAAAATTCGGGGGATATGCTCAAGCCCATAGAAGTTAACATAAATCGACAGGTCGGAAATCGCTTCCGCAGGGATTCGAGGTTTACCCCTGCTATCGGAACGATTGGTCTCCCCCAAGGTTACAGGTTCCGAAATCTTTTGTACTTAATTGTGGGGGGTGTTTTGCAGGCTAAGGGTTTCGTTCGAGCTGTAATGGCTCGAATTTCGCGTTTGGCTACAAGAATCATGCTAACCCAAGCCAGGTTGAAGACGACTTTTACCATGATACCGTTGACCTAAACGGATTGACGGGTTAGCTTTTTGAGCTCCTGGAAGTCCGATTACCCTTAACTCTTAGTCGATAACGTAAAGGTGGATTGATTATGGCAGGCGTGGAACGCGATCGTGAGTTGCGACGACGACGTCATCGTGCCAAGAAACTGGCGATCTTGGAAAAGAAGGCTGCAAAAGCTACGAAAGCAGAAAAACCACTCATCGTAGATAAACTCCGCAAGCTTACGCCTGGTGCAAGCATCCTCATTGAGCGTTGGGGTTTGAAGGCCTAGGCCCGAATCAGCTTGAGATGCGGCGGTTCAAAATACCGCATCAAAAGTACTGCACCTAAAAGTACCGCACTTGAAAATACTGTTGTGCGGACATCAATATGCAGCTCCGAAATGGGCTGCATTTTTTCTGCGCCAGGTGCATCTTCCTAGCGGCAATTTCGCCCAGCTCCGAATCGCGGGCACCGTCGCCAATAGACTCTCTCCACGATTCTCGTTCTCTCTTTCCCCCTCCCATTCTTGCTCTGCTAGCAAAGTTGCTTCATTAGAATTACTAATTTTTGATTCTCTTCGATTCCAATGGCTAGCAAATCCTCGACATCCAATTTGGTGCCCAATTTGGTGCCAGGCACCCGATTGCAGGCTGCCAAGAGGCAAAAATTGGTGCCAGGCACTGGGATGACGAAACGGTGTTAAACCTGCTCCACAAACAACTTAGGAGGCTTTGACCGAGGGGTGCTCATGCGTCGGGCCTGAGTGGAGTT
Organism: uncultured Pirellula sp.; assembly: GCA_903892365.1. GTDB lineage: Bacteria > Planctomycetota > Planctomycetia > Pirellulales > Pirellulaceae > JBKCUI01. Next base: position 4,763 of record CAITIF010000748.1, read on the forward strand.
AGTCAGCCCTGCCTTTTTGACCCATGCGTTCAATTTCTTATTGGTTACGTTGGCAAAACGGGCGCGAATTTTTTCGGTGGTGCAAGTGTCGAACAGAGTGGCAAACGTTGCTAGCAAGGTGGTAAAGGTACCCCGGCAGTGGTTTCGCTGGAGCACCTTGAAACTCCCGAAGGCGGACTCGAGGACTTCGGTACTACATGGCAAGACGAGTCCTTTTGGGC
>CAITIF010000749.1 GCA_903892365.1 uncultured Pirellula sp.
ATGTTCTCCGGTACATCTTCTTGCAATCGCACATCGCGGGCTGTCCCCGTCCCGACGTTTGCAATTTCGATCATAATTCGAAGCGACTCTCCGCCCAATACGACCGGTTCCAGCAATTGCTTGACTACCAGTTTCGGCTGAGTGCTCATAGTACGAACGGATGCTTGAGCAGCGAAGCTGACACTGGCAACGGACCCTATTTCGCCTTCGGTTTCAGGAATGAGCTCCAGTGTCAGTACTTGCTCTTTACCGACTGGCATTTCCCCCAGTTTCCACACCAAGCCGTTTTCTCCATTTGATTGAGCCATCGGGCTGGTGCGGACGAGCTTCGCTCCCTTGGGCACGGAATCAACCACATTCACATCGTAAGCCGTTGCTGTCCCTACGTTCCGAACCAAGATCGTGAAGGTAGCGGGCTGGCCAACTTGAACTTCGTTCGGAGCTCTTTTTTGAATCTCCATACTTGGGTTCTGAGACCCATCCAACTGTCGTCCACCAGGCGCCGCACTGGAGGACCAATTCGACTCGGTTGTTGTCCCGTTTGGTGCGGTGGAATTTGGTGCGGTGGAATTTGTTGCCGCGGCATTCGCATATCCACTGGAAGAAAAGGAATTGGACATCGGTGGGGCAACTGGCGATAACGAATCGCTTTGTGGCATCGAGTTGTAGGTTGGCAGTTCATTCTTGGTCATTGGGCTAGCCGGCAGCGTACGGTTTAGACCATTGGATGCTGTTCCTGATGATGCTTGTCCAGTCGGCATGGGGGCCGTCACGATAGGGGCTGCATACGTTGGCAACGCAGGCAAATTGCTGGACGGACTGTTTTCGGTAGCAGTCGGAGCACCAAAGGTTGCAATCGGGGGAGCTTCGTTTTGTAGAGTGTCCAGCGAAGGATTCGTTTTCGGAGAATTTGCAATTGGTACAGTGTTTACCAAGGGTAATGCAGGGCTTGCAAAAGGTGACACGGCAGGCTCAGTCGGAAGCGGTGCCGATCGATCGGTCAGGTCGTTGGCATAGGTGTTAGGCATCGGTGGCAATGAATTGGTCGGTTGTTTGCCATCCACTGGCGGCAACAGTCCAGCGGGTGAGCTGTTTGTTCCATCGATCGGAGAATTCGGGGGTGGAAAGCTGTTGACGCTGGATAAAGCTGGTGGTTCGGCAAGGGCGCGAGCATCCTGGGCCTGGGATTCATTCGCAAACGAGGTCAAAGAAACGGGCGGTCCCCCGAGTCCCGATTCGCTGGAAGGGCCTTGGGTCGAAGGCAAGGCGGCACCGACAGCGGGTGGTAAACTGCCACCAAGACCAGGGTCATTCCCGCGAACGATAGGGGCCGGCGGCCATGCTGCATCCCCTTCGTAGGCTTTTCCGGACGGATCCGGTGCAACCATCGAAATAGGTTCCGCTGCGTTGTTGGCATAGGGGAGCTGGCTTTCGTCGGTGGTTGCATCGCTGACACGGGAATCCCGTTGCGCGACAGCCATCGCCAACAAAACAAGCACTCCTGTTAGGAGAACGGCTCCAGCCGCATAGACAAATCGCTTCATTTACCTGACATCCTTGCCCGGTTTTCCTTGGAACAAACTCTTCTTGTTTCGGCTATATCAGATTTTCAGGTGTCTGGGGAAGGCCAATCACTAGCAATTGCTGGGATCGACGTGCGAAGTTAGAATTTGCGGCTAGCTTGAATGGACAAAACGTATGTTTCAAGCGATGCATCACAATGATTGCATTTTATGAAGTTTTGATGGTCCCTTTTTTGACGGTTGCTTGCAACAACTGAAACCTAATGAGCGAATTGTGCGATTTCGGCCTGATCGGCCTTGCGGTAATGGGAGAGAATCTGGCTCTGAATGTGGAGAGCCGTGGCTATCGCGTTGCTGTCTTCAATCGTACAACCGATAAAGTAGACGAGCTGATGAATACCCGCGCCAAGGGTAAAAACTTTCTTGGCTGCCACTCGATCGTGGAAATGGTAAAGAATCTTAAGCGTCCTCGTTTCGTGATGATGCTAGTCAAGGCCGGCCCCGCCGTGGATGATTTGATCGAGCAGCTGTTGCCTCACCTAGAACCAGGCGACATCATCATCGATGGTGGTAACACGCACTTCGCCGATACCGAGCGTCGAACTCAGTATGTCGAAAGCAAAGGCCTCCTGTTCGTGGGAGCCGGCGTGTCGGGCGGAGAAGAAGGGGCGCTCAAGGGCCCAAGCCTCATGCCCGGCGGTAGTAAGGCCGCTTGGGAAACAATCAAGCCAATCTTCCAGTCGATTGCCGCCAAGGTTGGTCCCAACAACGACATCCCCTGCTGCGAATGGGTGGGAGCTCGTGGTGCAGGCCATTACGTCAAGATGGTTCACAACGGTATTGAATACGGCGATATGCAGCTGATCTG
>CAITIF010000750.1 GCA_903892365.1 uncultured Pirellula sp.
AAGTTAAGTCTTTTGGCAGTTTTGGAACTGAGCTTTAGTCTCAAACAAAACGGTCAGAATACAATTGGGGCGGCGAATCGGAACTGGACAATGAAATCCAAGATTCGGAGCTGAGGACCGAATGTAGAATGCCCTTGGATACGGGCCAAAGTTGTGTTGAATTTGGCAAAGCATGAATTGAAGTGAACGAAAGAGTTCGGTTTGTTTATGGTGGGGTGGTTTCTGTTTTTGGTGCGCATCGCTTGGCAATCGGTCGCGGTTGTTTTGCTGGTTAGCGTTGTTGCAACCATCCCCATTCTGCAATTTGCAAGCTTAGGATACATGCTTGAATGTGCTGCTCGTGTTTCCCGTGGGCAGCCATGGCGCAATTGTTTTCCAGGTTCCAAGTTGGCTGGCAAGATCATGCTGGTCGCTCTATGCGCATTCATAACATGGTTGCCGATTTGGTTCTTGGCGGATCTTGCGTACACCGCAGAGATCATTGAACCAGGGGCGAATTCGGCGCGTTTCCTGCGCATCGCTGCTCGAATAGCCGCTGCAGGGTGGATTGCTTGGGTATTGTGGGCGGTATTCCGGGGAGGCAAGATCCGGCACTTTATTTGGCCAGCTCCTATTCTTGCTTTAAAGTGCCTTTTCTCCAGGCAATTTTGGCGAGAAGCGGAAAATCAGCTTTGGCAATTTGTAAACTCCTTGAAACTGCCAAGGCTATTGCTTCTGGGCTGGATGGCTTCCGTGGGTGCTTTGATTTGGTTGACTTTCCCTGCCAGCTTGATCGTCTTGGGGCTGTCGAGTCCAGATAGCGGAGGTGCGGGGCTTTTGGGATTGCTGGGCGCGGTTCTTATGACTTGGGTATTGCTTCAGTTGCCGCTTCTGCAAGTGAAAATGGCTCGGGACTATCGTTTTCTATCGGTGTTGGATGTAAGAGAAAGCAGAAGAATTTTCCAAGCAGCACCATGGTCCGTGTGCCTAGCAACCTCATTCTTTTTTTTGCTGGCAATTCCTTTGTATCTATTTCGAATTGAAAAGCCGCCGTCGGAGCTATGGTGGATTTTCTCGATCTTCTTCGTGCTGTTTATGTTTCCGGCAAAGCTGGCAATTGGATGGGCAGTACGCCGCGCTTGCGACAAACAACTGAAATCGGAAGGACGCTCCTTTCGGTTGTTTTGGCTATGGCGGTATTGTGCCTGGGGTCCACAGTTGGCTGTTGCCTTGGTCTACCTTGGCACGTTGTACCTAGCTCGTTTCGCACTTTGGGAAGGAGCTGCAAGTGTGTACTTACAGCATGCGTTCTTACCGCCCGTTCCGTTCTTCATTCAATGATTCTTCATTCAATGATTTTGTTCGCAGCTCAGGAACCGACGACTCAGGAGTGGCAAGCGCTCTGGCATTGCTAGACTTTGGTAGCGAGAAGTTTCGCAATAAGCTCCGGCTTGTTTTCGGCTCGAAGGTGTGCCAATTGATCATGCGGGACCCCAATCTTTTCCAAGTGCGTGAACAGGCTATCCCATACCTTTTCGCGTTTTTTTCCTTCGGACAGATACAAATCCGTCAGTAGCTCTTGGGCTCGTTGAAGGGACACGTTGTCCTGGTTCTTGTAGTAGTTCTTGATGATCGACTGCTGATATTTGGAATAGTTTTCCATAGCCATGATGCGATTCGCTCCTTTTTCGATTCTGAATGAGTCCTAATCGGTCCAGTCCCTATTTTGCGGCGTTTCAAGATGGATCGGAACAACCCGATCTCAATCTTGAATCCATCACCAGGGGTTCTACAGCTTGATCGCGTAGATCGCTTCGAAGGTCCTTAGGAAAATTTTGTTTTCTGCAAACACGGGTGTTGCGACCGCATTTCCTTCCAGTTTGTTGGTGCCTACGATCTGGCCTTCATTTTCCAGAGATAGTACGAAGGTGGTGGCGTCCTCCCGAGTGCAATAGAGTTTTCCGTTAGCGACAATCGGGGAACTACTGAATTGTCGATTGCTTTTGGGAAGCTGAGTTGTCCAAACGACTTCTCCGGAATCGGGCTTGAGGCAGGTGACAAGGCCTTTGTCCCCAAGCAGATAAATCCATCCTTCGTAAACCGCGGGCGTTGGGACATCGGAACCAAAATCCTTTTGCCATGCAATTCGCTTGTCACTTTGAATTCCTGCATCGGTTTTAATTCCCGTTAACGTAGCACCTCGCGAATAGGGGCAAATGACAATTCCCTCTGCGGCGACAGGGGATGCGATGGAGCGGAAGTACTTGTCGGCCCCTGGGTTAAATCCACCAATCTTCCACAGCAGGGTTCCGTCGGCTGCTGAATGAGCGGTAACGTGGTCCGCTCCAACGGTGTAAAGAGTTTCGCCTTCTTTGTGACGCACTAAGGCTGGGGTCGTGTAGGATTGGTTCGCCTCTTCTGGAACATCTAACCAACGATCGGCCTTCCACAATTCACTACCATCCGTTTTGTTCAATGCAACCAGAAAGCTAGGGCCTGTTTGCATAACAGCAATCACCAAGGCATTTTTCGTTAAAACAGGGGAAGTACCAAGATCCCACCAAAGCGAATCTTCTCCATACTTTTCTTGTAAGTTGAATTGCCAATTCACCGCACCATCCAGAGAAACGCTTGCGACGTCACCGCTCTTAAAATAAACAAAAACATCTTTTCCGTCGGTTGTAGGTGACGAATTGCTTCCGCTGGCTTTGGCGTGTTTCGCCGGCCGTTCCTTGCCAAATGTCTTTCGCCATTGTTCTTTGCCGTCTAGATCAAGGCAAAGCAACGTGTTGGTATCCTGCTCCCCGAGTGTCATATAGATTTTATTTCCAGCAATAATCGGAGTGGAAGCTCCGCGTCCGGAAAGGGGCATCTTCCAAGCGATATTCTCGCTCTCGCTCCATTGAGTTGCATATTGTCCCTGAGGGGCTGTTCCGTCACCGTTGGGGCCCCGCCAATTCGGCCAGGGTGATTGCCCGTTGGCATGCGATCCAAAAATTGCAGTGAACGAGACGAGCCCATAAGCGGTAATGCCGCATAGAAAACCGATTCTCTTCATGTCGCCTTGCTTATTCATGTTGTTTTCCATTTCAAGTTATCTATTGTTTACCTTACTATCCCTGATCATTCCTGCCCTGATCATTCCTGCTCAGTAACGGGTATTCGCCGAGACATTACCCCCGGATCATTCCCCCCCAATCGTTCCACATTGCATTCTAATCGCTCAGTGGTCTTCAATCTCGTATCGAGCATCAGGATCATCGAGAACGAGCATGAGAGGCAAATCTACCGCTACGCAGTCAACCTCTAGTTCAATAAGTCACCTTCGTCCAGTTCTTCATCGTTTCGATTTCTTAAGCCTCGTAGCCGCTGTCGTTCCATTTCAACCCGTTTTGGGGTTTCGATACGCAGGATGACAACGTCCTTTGCCGTCAAAACGATATTGATGAAGGCGACCACAGACGCACAGAACAACAATGCAATGATACTTGAGAGGAATTCAGCGGAATTCCAGGTTTGGGAAATGTTATCTGGAAAGAGCTCCGCCAAGGTCCAAAACAGGTTGGGAAAGCAATACCAATCGTAGGTCAGTCGCTGGTAATTGTTTGCGGCTAAATTGATCGAGCAAGTCAGTACCACTGCGGAGATGACTAGTACCAAGCAAATGGTAAGAGCGGTTACCAAGCGGCCTGTTTGGAGCCGGCGAAGCGCAGCCATGCAAATCAACCGAACGATACCCAAATACAACGCCAGGTATCCCACCAGGGTTATTGCATACACCATCGTATGCATACCAACATCCGTATTGGTTATCGGGATCAATAATTGACAAGACAAAACAAGTGTTATGGCCGAGCCCGCAAAACTCAACAGCACGAACAAGTAGCCGGGGCCTGCCCCCGGATTGAGCCAAGTCAGAAACAACCTTGCCAAAAGCGAATTAGGAAGAGTTCGGCGTGCTCTTGCGGGAATGATTCCCTGCTCACCCATCATGATGCTGCCGGCTACTCCCCAATGGACAAACATCAGATTCAGAACCACAGCGATCATCGACGACATGGTGTTGCGATCGCCATTGCGAATTGCCAACAACCCGCCGAGCATCGAAATGACCAAACCAATCGTCAGCAATGGAACACGAATAGGAGTGGATCGATTTTCGCTAACGACACCGATCGAACACCCACCGCACCGAAGAAACAACCAACAGTACAAGATTGCTGCCAGAAGAAACACGCCAAAACAAATCCAGCCTTCCCAAGGTACAGTGCCAAAAGCGACGGTTGCCGAAAGAATCCCTCCGACAGCAATCGATGCGATGACCTGAGCACCAAGTACTAGAATTGAGA
>CAITIF010000751.1 GCA_903892365.1 uncultured Pirellula sp.
ACGGGAAACGACTTTGTTCGCTTCAATGGCGATTTGCAACTTGGTTCCCTGAGGTAACCTGCTGCCGGTTCGATAGGGGATTGATTCCTTGCCCCAAGTCGTCTTGGTGGATCGCTGAAGGTAATCGGGATACTCTACGTTGAGCAGGAGCTTGGTAACTTGAGGTGCATCCACGCTCTTGATTTGCATGTTGGAAATCCTAGCATCGCCCCCTGCAACACTGAACCACAAGATATCGAGCACCGATTCCAAGGGGGGACCGTCCAGGACAAAAGGTTGCTGAGTATTTCCAGCAGCCAAACGACGCATGTTCGCTCGGCCTCGATTTCCGGCCGCGTCTTGATAGTAAACAGTGCAAACGTCGGGGACAATTTTTCCTGAAAGGGAAGCCCAAGCCCTCAGTTGGCAGGCTTGGCCTTTTGGCACTCGAACAACACCATCCGAAAAAGGGACCGTGTATCGTTCTCGTTGATTACGTCCTGTAAAGGTTGGCACATCCAATTCGATTCCATCGATACCCAATTCGGTGTATCTGGGCCATGGCACGTCCGACAATCCAAAAAGCCGGTTGGCCCAATGAGAGGTCCAGGTGGGTTGCGTAAGAGCCACGACGCAACTGGCAGCCAAGGCGACGCCAAGAAGCCCTAGCTTCCATTGAAGAGGTTGGAAACGCACGACGCGGCTAACGTCGACGGAATCCATCAAGCCCAAGGCCTGAGTTCGGGCCAGTTCGAGCAAGCTCGCCCGCTGAGGATGCTCGGCATCGGCATCTTTCAAAATGGCGCTTGGCTTGGCCGCTTGCACGGTGGTGATCAACGAACTTTCAAAGGCAGAATATTGTTTCTCAATCAGCAACGCAAGCGTCGAGTCCGTCCAGCGAACAAGCCACAATTGCCACAGGTAGCGATACAGGATGATCGCCATCGTCGCAGCCATGATGCCCAGCATGACGATGCGAACGAAGGTTGGCGATTCGGCCGCTCCGAACTTGGTGGGAAGATAATCGCACAGTCCAAAAAACCAAAATGCCACCACAAGCCAAATGGCCGTCGTCATCAACGCTTGGCTTACCACAAAACGGCCGATCAATCCCCGAAGCTGTGCGAGCTTTTCGGAAATCGGCTTTGGGATCGGATATCGAGATTCTTTGGGGTTGGAGCTGGCGATTTGCATGCTCTAAGTTGTAGCAGATTCAGGCCCAAAGGGGTTAGTCGAAATCGAACTCGACGGACCAATATGAATTGCAAATTCCAACGTCGTTCTTGGTCGGCTCATTTTTTAACCACGGAATACACGGAACACACGGAAAGGGAGCCGGGCTGTTTTGTGTTCTGATTTCCGTGTGTTCTGTGTGTTCCGTGGTTCTAGGATCGGTTCTTTGCTGGATGGTTTTTTTAACCACAGAAAACACGGAACACACGGAAATGGAGCCGGCTGGCTTGTGTTCTTATTTCCGTGTGTTCTGTGTGTTCTGTGGTTCTAGGATCGGTTATCTTATAGAAGGATGATTTTGCTTTTTACAGGCATAGAACATGCCGAACACGCGAAAAGGCAGCCTCGCTTCATTTTCGCTTCTTCAGTCTCTCATCCGCCAAACGTACCGCTTCCCCCTCCCTCGCACCTACCATCGTGATATGAACATCTCCGCCATGCTGAAGTTTTCTCCTTTCGTCTCCAAGTCGTTGGGCTTGGGGGTAGCATTCTTTTGGCTCACTTTGGCTGTATCTCAAGTCAATGCACAAGAAAAAGTTGCCATTGAGAAGAACTCAAAAAAGCCGCTTTCTGTTTTGCTCGTGACCGGTGGTTGCTGCCACGATTACGACTTCCAAAGCAAGGCGCTTCAGTTGGCTGCCAAAGAACGAGGTGTTTTGGTGGAATGGACCATCGTGAACCAAGGTGGAAAAGGGACCAAGGCAATGATTGATTTATACAAAAAGCCTAATTGGCAAGAGGGATTCGACGTGGTCATTCATAACGAATGCTTCGCGGATACCGACGATACGGATTACATCCGAAGCATTACCAAGCCGCACTTTGAGGGAACCAATGCTGTGGTTATCCATTGCGCAATGCACACCTACCGATCCGCTTCCATCGATGATTGGCGAGAATTTTTAGGTGTTACCAGCCGGCACCATGAACATCAAAGCCGTTACCCGATCACCGTCGTTCAAAAAGATCATCCCATCATGAAGGACTTCCCGGTCGACAGTAAATCCGCAATGGACGAACTTTACATCATCGAAAAAGTATGGCCAGCCACCACCGTGTTAGCGACGTCCAAAAGCGAAAAGACCGGTGAAGAGCAGCCTGTGTATTGGACCAATCAATATGGCAAGGGGCGCGTTTTCGGAACAACCTATGGCCACTCTAATGACACTTTTTCGGACAAGGCGTTCTTGAACGCTGTCGTCAACGGAATCGTTTGGGCAGCCGGCAAGTAACTCTGGTCACCTATTCAAGTCGTCCAGTTTCGAAATCTGCCGGAGCTAGCAGGTTTATCTAGGGACAAAGTACTGTGCCACACCGGCCAGACCAAACAAAGACAGGCCTGCAAAAGCCAAAGCAAGCCAGTAAAGAAATCGGCCTGGGTTGGAAAGTCCCGCATCTTCCGCCAGTTGTACCACGGTTTGTTCCGCCTGCTGAATGGACAAACCAAGCTCGTCGCGATAGAGCTCAACGGCCTCGGCCCAATGACCTTGCTGAATAAGATGAATGGCAAGCGGTTCTAAATTTGGCATGTCGGTTCGTCTCCAAAATGCCTGGCAAAATAGGCAGAATGGGCTACGTGGTGTTGTTGGCGTGTTTGGGATACGAAAAAAGGACAGGTCTGAGCAAACCGAGTCCGGTAAAAGGCCATCGGCAGACCTGAATTAGATACTTAAGTCGAACCTTCATCTTGAGGCGATTTTTTTGAGCTTCTATACTCGCGCTCTATGTCACTGTGACCAAGCAGTAAAGATTGCCATCAATTCGCACACGCACTGGAGATCGAATCGGTAGTGGAATGGATTCCCGATGCCGAAATTGCGCAAACCCCGTCGCCGTCATGCTTTTCCGCTGACCAGCTCGGATTGCATTCCAAGGCAGCTGCTCCAGAGTGGAGCGGTCGAGATCGGGTTGCGCCTTGGGCTCTGGTGATTCGACTCGCTTTCAGCATACTTTTGCTTGGTGTTTGTGGGCTCCAGAGTATTGCGGCAGAAATCGGTTTGCCCCTATCTGACCCTAAGTTCTCGATTGATGCATACGCCCGTTCCGCAAGCAGGCAAAACATTGGCGGTTTTGAGGTAGTCACCTTGCGCGGTGATTGCAGGATCTATCAAGGTGCGTTTTCTGCGACTTGCGACGTGGCCCACATTTGGATTGATCGCACGGAGCAGCATCTCAATAAAGAAAGCAAGAATCCATCAGACCAGCAAGAAACTGCCCCAAAGAAGTACATTATCCAGACGGTCGGCAATTCGGAGATTCGCTGGTCGGACGACCAAAGATTGCAAGATTCGGAATGGACGGGCCGATTGTTCAGCCATTTCGATATTGGATTCCATGCGGAGCTTTGGAATGAGCCACAGGGACCACGACCGGATTTGAATTGGAACAAAGAGCATCCAGTATCGTCCGCGATGGCCTGGGCGCCGATGAACACTCCTGAAGGATCGGCATCTGATTCGACCGTTCAACAGGCGGCTGCCTTTCAAGGCGACGCGCCACTCCCGATACCTACCTTTCAATCGCCACCACGAGGCGGGATCGAGCTTCCTGCTGTCACGCCAGGGCAAGGCGCCATGATCGGAAATTCCCAATTGGGAGGGACCGTTATTGATGCTGGTTCCTTACCTCTTTTTGAATCGCTACAATCCTCGCCTCCCACCCAAGGATCTTCCGCTCCGGAAAGCGTTCAGGCTTTTCAAGTGCCCAGCGGTGTGGACCTGGGGCCCGCTCCCGTCGCAGCCCCCGTTGCGTTAGGGGAGCAGATCACATCGCTGGCTGGTCCGAGAATCGGCGCAAAGTTGTTTAAGTTTGAAGGCCGCGGTGGCTCTCAGCCCTTGATCAGCTTGAGCAATCGCCCCGACCGCAATGACTCCGTCATCACCGTCTCGCAAGGGGTTCGGTTAATGATTGGCGGTGTGTCCTATCAGTCAAGTTCCGGCATGGTCGATGCAGGTACTGTACTGATTGAAGCAGATCGAGCAGTCATCTGGACGTCGAATTTCTCGAAGCTGCAATCGGAACAAATCGATGACATGCCGGTCGAAGTGTACATCGAGGGCAACGTTATTTTTCAACAAGGGCAACGCAAGATCTATGCAGACCGAATGTACTACAACGTGCAGGCTGAGTATGGCATGATCCTTGGAGCGGAAATGTTGACGCCAGCTCCTCAATTCGAAGGCATCGTACGACTGAAAGCTGATATCATTCAGCAACGTTCTCGAGAAAACTTCTTGGCCTACCAAGCGGCACTGACAAGCAGCCGACTTGGCGTGCCAAGGTATTGGTTGCAAAGCGATCGGCTTGAGCTCAAGGACCAACGCAATGAAACCAATAGTACTCTTTTTGGATTGCCCGTCGCTGGTACCGTTGGCAATCAAACAGGAATGCAAGCGAAGGCAAGGAACAACTTCGTATACATCGAAGGCCTGCCCGTCTTTTACTGGCCTGTTCTCAATACCAACGTAGACACATCCAGTTTCTACGTCAGTGGCTTGAAATTCAGAAATGATAACATCCTCGGAACCCAAGTGATGGTGGATTGGGATGCCTACCAAATCTTTGGACTGTCCGGACTCGATGGAACACGTTGGACTTTTTCCACCGATTACCTGAGTAAGCGCGGAATCGCCGGCGGAACTAATTTTCAGTACAACGTTCCCAATTTGTGGATTGGGCCTGCGAATGGTTTCGTCGACGTATGGGGACTTCAAGACAAGAGTCTCGATTTCCTGGGTTCGGACCGACAAAATCTCCAGCCGGAACGCAACCCTCGAGGGCGTTTGCTGTTTCAACATCGCCAATTCTTATCCCCGGATACGGAGCTGTGGGCGGAAGTTGGGTTGGTTAGCGATCGGAATTTTCTTGAGCAGTACTTCGAGCAAGA
>CAITIF010000752.1 GCA_903892365.1 uncultured Pirellula sp.
AAAGGTGCCGTAAACACTCGACCGTAGTCAAACGATTGGATCGGTTGGTAGTACCCCTGAGGATATTGAGAACCATAACCCCCCATCGAGTTGCTGGCATAGGAATTCATGGAAGAGGCGGCAAACGGGTCGGCATTGGACATAGTGTTTTCCGATGGCTGAAGAATGGAACGCTTGGTATTCGTAGCGAGTTTCAAAATCTTGGCTTCAAGCTATGACTCACGCTCGGCCAACAAACTCGTTACTCGGTACATTCATCCAATAAATGGAAAATGCTTCTCCATGGCTTCTCGCTGCTGCTGCTCAGCGACAATGCGCACGATCGGGCGTTAGTATAGCCCGTTTCGCATTTGGATTGTTGCATCGATTCAGCAACATTCTTGGTCGCGCTCAATGCAAAGTCCGGTATCTCAAACCCACGATCACCACCCATGCCGCAGCACTTTCCTTCGTGCGGCGAATGCACTCGGTCGGCACAGGCATTGGCAACTAGCATCAGCGGGGCTTCCAGTCCGAATTTATGATTGGAACAGACGGAATGGACCGCGACATCGGAAATCTTGCGAGTGATTTGCAACGATGGGACGAACTTTGCAGCAAGCTCTAACGAATCCAAGACCTGAATCCGCGATAAACGCTCTTTGCGAACTGCATCCAAATAAGAGAGGCCCATCTTCAAGAACGAGGTGCAGGAACCCAAATCAAGCACTACCGGGCGCTCGCCATGTCGACTCCATTCCCAGATTGCGTCTAACAGCTCACTTTGCTTTTCGATCGCGACGTTGACATACCCCTTGGATGAAAATGCTTGCCCGCAACATTTTCCTGAAGCATTGCTAGGAATATGCACACTGGCATCTGCCTTCGACGCAACTCGCATCAGCACGTCCGCTGTCCCGCCCATCATCCGTGACATGCAAGTCGGCCAGTAAATGAATTCGGCGTCCTCCAAGCTACTGGAAAGTTCCATGTCGGGACGACCGTAGTCGCTCGATAACCCTCGGTGCCATTGCGGAAAGCCTGGTGCTACTTTCGAAATCGTTTTCGTGACCCATCGCAGCCCGTCGTCGCCCACCAAACCACTAGCAACGCGACCTGCCAGCAGACTCGCCTTGACTGCCTGTTCTGCCAGCCCAAAGTAACTGCCAAGAATCGAAGCCGCTTTCGAATCGAGAACGCCCGTCGATTCTTTCCGCAACTGCTTCACAAGATCCCCTGTGTTGATAGCGACCGGACAGTCTAAGGCACATAGGCCATCGGTAGCGCAGGTTGCCTTACCCGCGAACTCGTAATCTCGGTCTAACTGTTTCGCGAGTTCGGTCTTTCCATCTGCAAGCATGCGTTGTCTGGCCCTGCGAAGCACGATGCGTTGTCTGGGCGAAAGCGTAAAGTCGCGACTTGGGCAACGAGGTTCACAGGCTCCGCATTCGACACACTTGTCTACCACATCTTCCACAATCGGTAGATCTTTGATGTTTTCTAGGTGAAGCTTTGGTTTGTTCGTCAAAATCACGTCTGGATTGAGCAATCCATCCGGATCCACGGCTCGTTTGAGCCGGCGCATGATTTCAACCGCTTCGGTTCCCCATTCCGTCTCGACAAACGGTGCCATGTTGCGTCCCGTTCCATGCTCGGCCTTAAGAGCACCATCAAAACGGTGGACGACCAAGTCAACCATGTCGTCGATGAAGCGAGCGTACTTGTCGTTGTCCTTGGCGCTGGCCATCGGCTGCGAGATCACAAAGTGCAAGTTACCGTCCCGAGCGTGACCGAAAATGATTCCGTTCGAATAGGCATGCCGCACAAACAGCTGCTGCAGTTCTTCGATGGCCGCTCCCAAACGTGGTAACGGAAAGGTCACATCTTCCAAGATAGCAGCCTCGCCTTTGCCTCGGACTGCTGCGACCGCGGGGTACATTCCCTTGCGAAGCTTCCACAAATAGGCCTGCTGCTTCTTGTCCCGTGTGAACTCGATGGGACTGAGCGATTTTGCCTGCGGTTGAACTTTCGAGCGAAATTGTTCCAGCTTGTGCGCAATCGAATCTTTGTCGGCTGCTTGAAACTCGAACAACAGTCCCATTAACTTTTCGTGTTCGTTCAGCCGTTGCGGCAGTTCGGCCGGAACCCCTTCCAGATTGCGAATCGATTCCATCGACGCCCGATCCATGAACTCAACCGCGTCGCAGTGAATATCAATCAACTCTGGAATGATTTCGCAGGCCGAATTTGCATCTGGAAAGAAGGCGAGCGCTGTTGCTTTTTCTGGCAGTTCCGGAAGTGTTTTGAGGACCGCTTCCGAGATGAACGCAAGAGTTCCTTCGCCACCGATCAACAAATGCGCCAAGATGTCCAGAGGCTTTTCGTAATCCACGAATGCGTTCAGCGAATAGCCAACTGTATTCTTTTGTTGGTATTTGCGGCGAATCTTGGCCAGCAAATCGGGCGAAGCCAAAATGGCTGCCCGTAGAGCGCTCAATTCACGAGCGATCGCGGTTTTTTCGGCTTCGAATCGATTGGCCTCGCCCGCCAGCGAAGTGTCCCAAACAGAGCTGTCCGGCAAAACAAATCGAATCGATTCGACCGTATGGTAAGCATTGTTCGCAACGCCACAGCACATGCCGCTCGAGTTGTTCGAAAGGATTCCACCCATCATGGCAGAATTAATGCTGGATGGGTCCGGGCCAATTTTGCGTCCCATCGACCTCAAGGTTGCGTTGACCACGCCACCAATGGCCCCACCTTGTACGCGGACTTTCATCCCAGCATCGATCGGCTCAATCTTTCGCCAATGCCGTCCGATGTCGACCAGCCAACCATCCGTAACCGATTGACCGGATAAGCTTGTTCCGCCAGCGCGAAATGAGATCGGCACACGCTGCTCGCGCGATGCCTTGAAGATTGCTTGAACTTCTTGTTCGTTCTGCGGCTGCATGATCGCTTGAGGGATCAGCAGGTACGGACCAGCATCGTTCGCAAAAGCATAGCGTTGCCATAGCTCCGTAAGCACGTCAGTGCATGGATGAGACATTCGGAAAGAACCAGTCTAAAATTGGTGTCCGCGTTTTGGTCCGTTGACTGTTTGAGTCAAAATCTCGGGACCATCTTCGCGCATAAGGATGGTATGTTCAAACTGAGCCGACAGGCGACCGTCACGAGTTCGCACGGTCCAATTGTCTGTTGGATCTAATTTGGTAAATCGAGTGCCAGCGTTGATCATCGGCTCAACGGTAAAGCACATACCAGGCAGCAAGCGTTCTTGACGGCTCTTGCGATCCGGCACGTGAGGAATATTCGGGTATTGATGAAACCGACGGCCCAAGCCATGGCCAACATACTCGCGAACTACGGAAAAGCCACGACCGGTCGCCTCTGCAACCACATTGTCGCCGATCACACTGACTGGGCAGCCCGGCTCCAATGCCGCGATCGCGCGGTGCATGGAATCAAAAGCACACTGAGTCACCTTGCGAGCTTCCTCGGAAACCGCACCTACCAAAAACGTTTCCGATTGATCGCCGTGCCAACCATCTACGATGGAGGTGATGTCGACGTTGATTATGTCGCCCTCTTTGAGGACGTATGCATCAGGAATTCCGTGACAAATCACTTCGTTCACACTGGTGCAGCAGCTTTTGGTGTAGCCAAGGTATCCGAGCGTTGCAGGAACATGCTTGTGCTGTTGCGTGTAGTCAAAAACAAGCCGGTCGATTTCCTCTGTCGAAATCCCGGGTTTGATATACCCACGCACGTAATCCATCAATTGGGCGTTGAACTTACCTGCGGCACGCATTCCCATGCGTTGGAGTTCTGTCAATTGAAGCTTGCGGATATTTTGAAGCATGCCACCCTCGGAACCAGTGCCTTTCCCTTAATTTTCGCCCTAGTGTATCCACTTTGCTAGGTTTCTTCAAATCGCGAATTCTTCATAGCCAATTTGCCAAATGCAGTATTGGCCAACTTGCGCCTCTTAGGAAAGGGAAACCCAGTCGAGATCGACACGTCTCGCGCAAGAATCAAGAATATGGTTGCTATTGTTTAGCTTCATGGGAGGGAATCGATGCATGGGTATCTGTGTACCCAGAATTTCAGCTTGACCAGACATCGAAAAGCGTTTCGAATCCCAGGTGAGAAAAGATTTTTTGCTCGCTTCAATACCGACTCGCTGTTGTCGTGACGGGCTGTTGCAACCGCAGCGAGATTTTTGCGAATCTATTTGGCGATTTGGCCTGTTTTTTGACTTCACTGCCCACAAATACTATGAAAAACGTTTTTGAGTTGACTCATCCACTCGCCCAGCATCATCTTTCGATTCTTCGTGCGACTTCCACAAGTCCCGCTCAGTTTCGAACTCAGATCCACTTGCTGGCCATGTTGCTGGCGGTTCGAGCGACGGACGATTTGAAGCTTCAGCCCGTGCCGGTTGTAACCCCGATTACGCCGATGTCGGGAAACTGTCTTTCGCAGCGGGTAGGAATCGTTCCGATTTTGCGAGCAGGATTGGGATTGGTTGAGCCTGTGCTGCAACTGATTCCGGATGCGGCCGTTTGGCACGTTGGAATGTATCGCGATGAAGCGACTGCACAGCCCATCGAGTATTATTCCAAGCTACCGGAGGAAAATGCTGTCGACGTCGGATTGGTCTTGGATCCCATGCTTGCGACAGGCGGGTCGATCAAAGCGGCGGTCGTTGCATTGCAGCGCTGGGGCGTGAAGGATATTCGCGTTTTGAGTGTGATTGCAGCGCGGCCCGGGATCGAGCAATTTCACCAAGAATATCCAGACGTCAAAGTCTTTGTCGCATGTATCGATCCAGAACTCAATTCGCACAAGTTTATCGTGCCTGGACTAGGAGATGCAGGAGACCGAATGTTCAATACCCAGCGATAAATGAATCGACACTTGACCAAATACTGCGTTTGCTCCTAGACTCTAGAACTTGCATTCTTAGGCTATACGAGACTTCCTGGCAGTTCCCGCAATTTGCCGTCCGTTCGGTCTGTTTACCTTGGTATTCGTGAGTTTTTTGTGGCAGCGACTTGTGTAATTGGACTTCAGTGGGGGGACGAGGCAAAAGGGAAACTCGTAGATTTGCTCGCACCCCGTCACGATATCGTGGTCCGCTACCAAGGCGGTGCGAATGCTGGCCACACTGTTGTTAGCGGTTCCGAAGTTTACAAACTGCACCACATTCCATCCGGGATCTTGTCCGGTTCCATTGCCAACGTCATTGCACCCGGCGTTGTGATTGAACCCAGTATGTTAATCCGGGAGATTGAAGGGCTGGAAGCACGCGGAATCGAGCCTCGCAAGAACCTGTTGATCAGCGAGCGAGCTCATATTGTAATGCCTTGGCACTTTATCGAAGACAAAGCAACCAATCGGGCTGTTGTGGCTGGCGAGAGCATCGGAACAACCAATCGAGGGATTGGCCCATGCTACCGAGATAAGATTGGCCGGACGCATGCGTTTCGAATTGCGGACTTGATGAGCGACAATCTGAAAGCCAAAGTTACGGACACCGTGGCTGCGAAACTGGACGTGCTCAGACACATCGCCGATCCCGCTGATTTGGAAACGTTGAACGCGGACAAGATTTATGATCAATGCAGGGTGTGGGCAAAGTCGATAGGCTCACTGTCGATCGATTCCACCAATTACCTACTCGATGAATTGGATGCGGGCAAGAGTCTTCTGATGGAAGGTGCCCAAGGTTCTTTGCTGGATATTGATCATGGAACGTATCCCTTTGTGACCAGCAGCAATGCATCAGGTGTTGGGGTTTCTGCGGGGTCGGGTGTTCCTGCGCGTTGGATCAACCGAGTGATTGGTGTTACAAAGGCCTACTCGACGCGAGTTGGCGGCGGTCCTTTCCCGACGGAACTGTCGGACGAGACCGGTCAGAAAATACGCGACATAGGACGCGAATACGGGACAACAACCGGCAGGCCTCGAAGGTGCGGTTGGTTCGATGCGGTTGCGGTTCGTTATACGGCTCGATTAAGCGGAGTCCACTATCTTTCGTTGATGATGATGGATGTGCTCAGCCACTTTGATTCGATTCAAGTGTGCGTTGCCTACGATCTACGCGGTCAGCGCATTACTCGTTTTCCCTGCTTGGCGGAAGACCTTCGGGATTGCGTGCCCATTTATGAGACGATGCCCGGCTGGAACACGGATGTTTCCGGCGTTCGCAAATTAGAAGACTTTCCATTGAACGCCCGTAAATACATCGAGCGAATTGAGGAGTTGATCTCGGTTCCTGTGGGAGTTCTTTCTGTGGGACCGGATCGCGAACAAACCATCTTCTTAATTTAGTCGAATTTCCCATTCAACCGCAAAGTAAGCACATCGATGAAGGCGCTTGTTAAAGCTAAACGTGATGTTGGGCTGGAGCTGCAGGATGTTCCCTTTCCAACGATAGGAATCAATGATTGTTTGATTCGCGTTGAGAAGACTGGGATCTGTGGTACCGATTTGCATATCTACAATTGGGATGCATGGGCTCAAAAAACCATTCCGGTTCCTATGGTTGTCGGTCATGAATTTGTTGGTGAGATTGTGGAAGTTGGGTCCAACGTGACCGACTTTTTTCCAGGTGAGATCGTCTCCGGCGAAGGGCACGTCGTTTGTGGGCGATGCCGAAACTGCCTTGCAGGTCGAAGGCATTTATGCAAAGACACGCAAGGGGTTGGGGTGAATCGAACGGGTGCATTCGCGGAATACATCGCTTTGCCGATGACGAACGTTTGGCATCATCGTCCCGATATCGATCGGGATATTGCCTCCATCTTCGATCCGCTTGGCAACGCGGTGCATACAGCGCTGGCCTTTGAATGCTTAGGGGAAGATGTTCTCATAACCGGAGCGGGGCCAATAGGCTTGATGGCGACGGCTGTTGTGAAGCACGCTGGGGCTCGGCATGTGGTCGTTTCGGATGTTAACCCTTTCCGTCTGGATCTTGCGAGGAAAATGGGAGCATCCCTGGCGTTTGATCCTCGCCAACGCGATATGGCTGATGTTCAAAAAGAACTCAACATGCGCGAGGGCTTTGATGTCGGTTTGGAAATGTCCGGTTCGCCAGCGGCTCTTAGAACGATGCTGGCAAGCATGTGTCATGGAGGCAAGATTGCGATGTTGGGTATTCCGTCGGAGCAGATTGCAATCGACTGGAATTTAGTGGTCTTTAATATGCTGACGATCCGCGGCATCTACGGCCGCGAAATGTACGAGACCTGGTACAAAATGACGGTGTTGTTGGAGAGCGGCCTCGACATCTCGCCCGTCATTACTCACCGATTTCACTACACTGATTTCGAAAAAGGTTTCCAAGCGATGCAAACAGGCCAATCGGGCAAGGTTGTCCTGGACTGGCTCTAGCAGGAATTGAAAAAATGTTGCTTGTGTCTTCGCAAAGTGCCGTGCTCTCGTGACTTAGACCTGCGAACGGCTTCCTGAATTCTGGTCTTGATCGGTCTGGCTCAAATTTGCTACAACCAAGAGTAGGATTGCCGATTGGACATTTCGGCAAGCGAATAGACTGCGCCGAAGGACACGGAACGTTCAGTAATGATAGATCTCAAGGATGTTAAAACTGCCTCGCACTCCGTAGAAGAACGGGTGATTCAATCGATCGAGGATCTGG
>CAITIF010000753.1 GCA_903892365.1 uncultured Pirellula sp.
GTCTACCTGCTGGCCCGCGAAGTTGGCCTACTAGAAGAGTCTGCTGACGGCTTGGTTTGTCCGTTACCCGTGGTACCACTCTTCGAAACCGTTGACGATCTACAACACAGCCCCGATATCTATGCCGAGTTTCTCAAGCATCCTATTACTGCACGCAGCCTCAAGGCCATTCAAGTACGCACAAAAACCGATCTACCGGTTGGCCAAATCATGATTGGCTATAGCGATAGCAACAAGGATGGCGGCATACTCGCCAGCCTTGTAAATCTGAGACATGCGCAAAGCCAACTGACCGAAGTAGGTCAGCAAAATGGGGTCCGCGTGCGATTTTTCCACGGCCGAGGTGGTACGATCAGCCGTGGTGCAGGGCCAACACACCGATTCATCAAAGCCTTTCCTGATGATACGCTCGGCGGTGATTTGCGTTTGACGGAACAAGGGGAAACGATACCCCAAAAATATGCCCATCAAGCGACTGCCATTTACAATCTTGAACTCTTCCTTGCAGGCGTAACCCGCAAGACGCTTCTCGATCGCAAACACCAGGTCAGCGAACATCCACTGGAAAAAACGCTAACACAATTGGCGGACTGGGCACGCGAAAGCTACACAAGCCTCCTGAATACCGAAGGCTTCGTTTCGTTCTTTCGACAAGCAACCCCGATAGATGCCATTGAACAAAGCCGCATCGGCTCAAGACCCGCCCGCCGCACCGGTCAACAATCGCTCGCTGATCTTCGAGCCATCCCCTGGGTGTTTAGCTGGGGACAAGCGAGGTTCTTCTTGTCCGGCTGGTATGGCGTTGGTACCGCTCTGGATAAACTCAAAAAGCAAGAGCCAGAGACATTCAAAGCGTTGGCAGATACTATGACCAACTGGGCCCCTCTTCACTACTTGATTTCCAACGTAGCCACGAGCCTGGCGGCAACCGATCTCGAAATCATGCAGGCTTATGCTGCCATGGTCGACGATGAATCACTCAGAACTCGCTTTATGGATCGGATCGCCGCAGAACTCGCACTCACAAAGTCTCAAATCGAAGATATCTACGGCGGTCCACTCAATCAGAAACGTCCCAACGTTCAACGCATGATCAATCTGAGATCCGAAGGCTTAAAGGTACTCCACAACCAACAAATCGATCTGCTGCGACTATGGCGGAGCTATCATCGTATGCAACAGCCGCAAAGTGCCGAAGCCCTCATCCCGCAATTGCTACTTACGGTCAACGCCATTGCATCAGGTCTTGGTACCACGGGCTAAGCCGTGCTCACTTCGAAGCGGCAAGTTCTTCCACATTCTTGTCGAGAACTTCCGCTTCGCGAGCCGCTTCATCCAGCGACACGCCTGCCGGAATACCAGGACGAACATGCTTGGTTGCGCTAAGCCATGCTAACTTCTGAACGTTTTGCTTTTTACTCACCAGGTCGAGCACCGCCTTACCGTTACCCTTTTTCTGAATCACGGACAAGTCGATTCCCCAATAGGCCGCTAATGGCTCCGCAATTACCAGTTGCCCATCAAAGTTGGGATGCACTCCATCGCCCGCAAATGTGAACGTCGGATTCGTCTCACGCTGCTTCATCACAGCAGACTTCATTGCCTCATGCGCATCAAGAACTACCCAACCGCTGCTCTTCTTCGACAACAACCACTTTGAATACTCTGACAACACATCATCATAGCCTTCATACGGCTGCCGATACTCATCTTTCCCTGCAGGTAATAAACGATCTTTGATAGGCAATGCATCGAAGTAGGCTGGAGTCATATGAATGATCTTGGCTCCAC
>CAITIF010000754.1 GCA_903892365.1 uncultured Pirellula sp.
ACGGTTGTAACCGTGAAACCTTCCACCAAAATAGGGAATCTAGGTTGGTGCCAGTCTCTGGCTGCATCTAGGCTAGAATAGAAGGACGCATGTCAGCCATGATTGCCCTTGGCTGAAGCAATGGGTACGTGTTTTCAGATGGGAGGTCATTGACTTTCCCTAACTGATCATTGGCCTAGCTTGGCTGCCTTTGTTCTAAACTTGTTTGACTAGCCTGTCAGTATGGTTCCATGTCCCGATCCATCGAATCTTCATCAGAAAATTTGGCGAGGTCTTCGCTTCCTCAATCAGCCTTGCCTGAGCAGGACGATCCGTTGCTGGTCGTTGTACCTACTGATTCGAAAGTAGACTCGGAAAAAACAGCCATCCGTCAGGGCGAGTTGATCGACATTCGGGATGTACAGCTAGAATCGTTGAGCGGCTCTTCGCGCAGTCAACCACTCGAGATTGCAACCTATCTGATCGGTCAGCAACTCGACCATTTCCTCATCGAATCGCTGGTTGGTACAGGTGGCATGGGGGCGGTTTTTCGAGGCCATGACCAGCGACTCGACCGCGTTGTTGCCATCAAAGTCGTGCCGATTATCGGCCGCGACGCTGAGACGATGAAGCGGTTCCGTTTCGAGGCTCAGAGTGCAGCGAAACTCGATCATCCCAATATTGCCCGCGTGTATTACGTGGGTGAAACGGACCAATGGAGCTACATTGTTTTCGAGTTCGTGGAAGGGATCAACCTGCGTGAACTGGTTTTGAACCGTGGCGTGCTGGCAATTGATGACGCGGTTTGTTTGACTCGGCAAGTCGCGGAAGCACTGCAGCATGCATGGGACCGGAAGGTAGTTCACCGCGACATCAAGCCTTCCAACATTCTGGTAACGGATAGCGGGCAGGCAAAGCTGGTCGATATGGGACTGGCCCGAACCACCGAACTGGATAAGTCTACGAATGATCTGACGGCCAGCGGTGTCACGCTGGGAACGTTCGATTACATTTCGCCAGAACAAGCTCATGACCCCAGAGCGGCAGATGTCCGTAGCGATCTCTATTCGCTTGGTTGTACTCTTTACTTCCTTTTGACGGGCTCGCCTCCTTTTCGCGACGGAACGGCTCTGCAGAAGCTTTTGATGCACGGAACCAAGTACCCCGAGGATCCTCGGTACGTCCGTAATGATATCAGCGACGCACTGATTGCCATCCTTCGCAAAATGATGGCGAAGAAACCTGATGACCGCTACCAAACTCCTGTCGACTTGATCTACGATCTTCGACAATTGGCAATTCAAGAAGGCTTGACTTGGACCAAATCCAACTCGGGCGGTACCTCGCTTCCTGATCGTTCCAAAAAGTCCGTTTTCTTTCGATTGCTCCCCTTCTTGGTTTCGATAGCGGCAATCGCGACTACCACTTTGTGGATGCATATCGGGAACTACCAAAGCGCGGCTTTCCCAATCCCCAAAGAAGAAATCGTCGAGCGTTCTTCGGAACCATCGGAATCGAAGCCCGACTCAGTTGAAATCAATCCCAACGTGTTTAGCTCCAATGTGGACACCCTGGTTGTCGATGCAACAGCGACACCCAAGACAAGCGATTCTTTAGGGTCCGTTACTTCCATCGAAGAGGCGATCGATCGCTCAGGACGGCAAAGA
>CAITIF010000755.1 GCA_903892365.1 uncultured Pirellula sp.
CTGTCCCAAGACCGCGTCCATTCGTAGAGCTTGTTATCAGGGCTATTTTCGGCTGCGGAATTCAGCTCGCTTTGGAGCAGCGATTGAATCTGAGTGGCCAACTGTGCACGCGTGGTGGGGTCTTGTGCATCATTCCACAAGTCTAGCAATGATCCAGGCGGAACACCGCGCACCGAGTTCGACGAAACTGGCTCCCCTGAAAAATGCCAAACGCCCTCGCTACCGACACGTCCAGGATGAGGGTTGGACTTCAAGATGTCAGGCGAGACATCGGAAGCCAAATCCCATCGACTTGTTCCATCGGACAAAGTAAAGTCGACGGCAGTTAAATCGCACGAATGATTGTTATCCAGAGGTGAGACCGAAAGTACGACAGCATCACCAGGCCGGACTCGCACATTTTCAAATGGGCCAACCGGCATCGGCGTTGCGCCCTGACTTCGCCCACTAGCAAGCGTTCGTCGCACCTTGCCGCGGCGCACTTCTAAATTCCAGCCGATGCCATTACCGCATTCTACATGTGCGTGCTGCACGAGCCCTTCGATGCGTAAGTTGCCACTAACTGGACTCTTCCACAGTACAACCACCGAATGCGAAGGGGAAGGATGCACGGCAACACTGTTTGGTTTCATCACCCCAGGAATACGCACTGCATTGGCCGATGAATTCGCTAAAACGCCCAAAGCATTTTCGCCCGTCCAGCCTTGGATGAATTCATAATCGGGGGACCGTTCCATACGCCCTGTTAGACGACCTTCAACGGATGTTTCGGCCAGAGCCCCGATCCCTAAAAGCTGAAGCCAACCTTGAAGAACTTCTACAGGAACTTGATGCTTCAGAGCAAGCTGGTCTAACGCGATCGGTACGGAGCTTCGATCCAATTCATCCGCGGCAGCCAAGCTATGGGCAGCAAAGCCCATCGAAAGATTGAGTTGCAATTGTCGGCGACTCAAGATTCTTCGAACGTCTCGCAGCGGTATTTCTTGCCGATTGGGTAGCACAATTCTAGGATTCTCCCAAAGTGCAATGTCTTGGCTGTTTCCATCCCCCGCATCACTGGAAACCAAGTAAAGAAGCACGTCCTGACCAGGAGCTGCGGCTGGGATCTTCAGCTTCACTTCTTGCTGACTTGCAAGAGGATTCACCGGTTCCATCCAGGCTGTGGCACCACCTGTTTTACCGATATGCCCGACGCTCGTGAATCTCCATAGGGCATCTTGCCAGTTGCGAACCTCTTCTTCAGCCAGTGAGCCATCATTCCATTTCTTTTGGAGTCCAGCCAAGATCAAAGAAGGATTGGGGGCCATCATTGACTCTTGAAGCAATCCTAAATACTTTGCGTTCAATCCTCGTTCCCGAGCGACTTGCTGCACGTCCTTTTTCTTGGTGATGAAAGCGACACGTTCCTCATTGATTGCCTTCAAATATTTGGCAACAGGAAGTCGACCTTCGCTGTTGGTTACGAACTTGACACCTTGCAAATCAACCGCCGTACCCTCGGTAGCATCCGTGAAGACGGAATAAAACTGGCGAATCTTGAGGAGCGATTCATCCGCCCAATCTCTAGCGGACGTGCTGTTGGAAAATCGTATCGAATCCGGAAGCAAGACAGTATGCTGTGACACCTCTTTTGCGGCGTCCAGATACTTGGTGAGCAATGAAGGAGACATCGACAACGCCGAAGCGGCGTTCGTAAACCCTTCTCCCGCTGCACCATCGGCCGGAAACTCACGAGCGGGATCCAGTGAATCGACTCCGGTAAGATCTCGAAGCGTGTACGTATACTCCGCGTTCGATAGTCGACGCAAAACCACGGGGC
>CAITIF010000756.1 GCA_903892365.1 uncultured Pirellula sp.
AGCAACCGCACCAGGACGGTTGAAGGACTGCACATTTCCGATGAACCCACCTAGTTCGTTGATCAGACCAGGAACACCTGCGGCGCCCGTGGTTCCAGACAAGTAAGGATCAAGGAAGGTTACATCAAAATCGAAATCGCCGCCTGCAGGTGCATTGGGTGTTACCAATCCGGAGCTGTAAAGAACATCCAAATAGGCCGAGTAAACACCTGGGCTAGTCACAATTCGTGGCGGTGTTTCTGCAACTCCCTTTTCAGGACGCAAATCGTCTACAAAAGTGATAACCTCAAATACCTCACCTTGCTTGATTTCGGTAATTCTATCGCCGGCAAGATTTCGGAACTCGAACGTGAACGCTACATCATCATCCAAGCGGTCTCCTTGCAGAGTGTGAACAGTAATGTTGGCAGTGCTTGTCTTACCTGTTGCATCGGTCGCTGTGTACCGGAACGTTTCTGTACCACCAAAACCTCTTCGAGGCGTGTATCGAATACTTTGCCCCCCCGAACCAATCGTAACGGCTCCACCCTTATCTGGATTGGTAACACTCGAAATCACCAAAGCACCGCCACGACCTTCAATGTCGTTGGCCAGAACATTCAGCGGGAAGCCGGTGGAGTTGGTTGGCAGATCGAACGAATCGTCGACCGCAACAGGATCCACGAACTGCAAAATGACATTGGTTGTTACCGTAGCCGTCTCACGCCGACCGGAAGCACTTGTCGCGGTGTAGGTGAAGGTTTCGCGGCCAACAAAGCTCAATGCTGGCGAATAGAGAAGACCGCGTCCCGTCGAATCGATAACGACTCTGCCACCGTTGCTACCCACGCTCACAGCAGTGATTTGCCATGGATCGTTAGGCAGTTGGAAGTCGTTTGCAAGCACATCCAAAGGATTCAGCAAGCTATTTCGAGCAACCGTGAAGGAATCTGGCTGAAGAAGCGTTCGAGGACCATCCACGATGGTGAACGCATAATCTTCAACTTCTCCCGTGGTGGATCGACCCGTAGGCTGCAATCCACGGTCTTGCGACAATCGGAAGCGAGCGAAGGTGTTTGATACAGCGTTTGCAGGAGTCGTAAACGTGAGGTTAATCGGGCCGTTGGAGGCTGGTACGTCTGTGGCGATCTGTTCGCCGGATTCCCAAGTTCCATTCCCGTTGAAGTCGATCCAACCTTGCAAGAAGGCTGAAGAGCCATTGCTGTTCGTGATATTGACTTGAATCAAATTCGAGCGATCACCTCGGACGATAGGTGCCAACACAAGCACTCCGTCTTCGTCATCCACAACGGTGCCATTGAGTCCTAGCGGACCGTTGGTGTCGTCACCTGTTGCATTTGCGGAAGGCCGACCATCCTGTTCGGAGTCCCAATTGGCTCCAAGACGTAGGTTCGGCGACTGTCCGTGGTAAGCACCGTTAACTGCTCGCGTGGTTGCGTACGGAGCTGGAGCATCGCCCCAATCTGACGATTCAAAATTACCGAAGTTGTAACCTACAATTGGATTGACACCGTCATAGTTGACAATGAACTCATAGGAACTAGCGGCCCCAGGATAGGTTTGTACAAAG
>CAITIF010000757.1 GCA_903892365.1 uncultured Pirellula sp.
AGGGAGGGAGAGGGAGAGGGAGAGAGAGAGGGAGAGGAAGTGAAGGAGGAGAGAGAGAGAGAGGGTGAGGGAGGGAGGGAGGGAAAAGGGAGGGAGAGAGAGAGAGAAAGAGGGAGAGAGAGGCAGAGAGGCAGAAAAGGGGAGGGAGAGGGAGAGGGAGAGGGAGAGGGAGAGGGGGAGGGAGAAGGAGAGGGAGAGGAGGCGGCCGAGGCGCAGGAAGAAACGAAGTCGATTGCAGCCCGTCTTGCGGATATTCAAAAGCTGGTAGCTCAAGAGCAAAAGGAATTGGATCTTGCGAGAAAAAAGGTGGACCTTGCCACTGCCGCGCAGCTGGGGCTGTCGCAAGAGCTAGCGACACGACAATCGGAAAACGCTGATGCGCAGGATCTGAATGACTTGCGTTCCGCGATCAGCCAAGCCAGTCAACGCTTGATTCAAGCTCGAACCGAAGTGAGTGAGATCAGCGAACGCCTGAACGACCGTCGGGCCGAACAAAGCAGTTTGCAATCCGAACACATTGTTGCGCTTCATGAGATGGAACGCAAGCGTCAAGAAGCGATTGCGGCGGACGAACATGTCGATTCGCTTCGCAATCCATTCTCGTTGAAGAACATCCTTGAATGGATGATCGAACATGGTCCTCGACTGCTGATGATCGCCGTGGGGATGTTTCTTCTCAATCGCATGGCGTCGTTCTTTGCGTACCGATCGGTCAGGCTGGTAACGTCCAGTTCAGGTCGAGGTTCCAAAGTAGAACGGGAGAACCGTGCGAAGACTCTTGTGGGCGTCTTTCAAAACGCAGCCACGGTAGCCATCTTTATCAGCGGTACCTTGATGATGCTTGAGGAGGCAGGGGCGAACATTACCGTTCTGATGGGCGGGGTTGCGGTGATTGGTTTGGCGGTTGCCTTCGGTGCTCAAAACTTGATCAAGGACTACTTCTACGGCTTCGTCATGCTATTGGAGAATCAATACATGCTGAACGATTCCGTGCGAATCGGTGGGGTGAGCGGCCAAGTGGAACGAATCACCTTGAGAATGACGGTACTGCGCGATGCGAACGGCGTTGTGCATTTTATCCCCAACGGAACGATCAATAGCGTCAGCAACGAAACGCATGGCTGGTCCCGGGCCGTCTGCGACATCACCGTCAATCGCCGCGAGAATTTGGAAAGCATCATGAATGCTCTTCGCCAAGTGGCCCGTGAATTGAAGGGGTCACAACAATTCGGTACGCTGATGATCGACGATCCATCCGAACCTGCGATTGAGACCTTGAATGAGTCGACCGTTCAGATCAAGATGTCCGTAAAGACTCTTCCAAACCGTCATGGAGCTGTCAAGCAGGAGTGGCTTCGAAGAATCAAGAACATGCTGGATGAGCAGAACCTGGAGGAGCGGAGCCTCGTGAAGCCGAACCTGGAGCACTCCGGCCTGCATCGCATGCCCCTTCCCCACAAACGCGCTGGTTAGTGAAGCGAATTTTGGCTTACGAAATGAACTTTGGCTTACGCGCTAAGCTCCCGAAAGCGATCGCCACTTGGGGCCCTTCACTCGAAAGCAAAAAGGCACTTTTCGCAATGACACCAACGTACTACACGCAACTCGACAGTCCCGTTGGGACCTTGCTTTTGACTCTTGAAAACGAGCATTTGACGAACATTTGTATGTTCAATCAAAAGCGAACGATCAAGGTTCAAACCGATTGGGTTGAAAGCGATCGACATTTTCGAGCGATTGCTCGGCAGCTCGAGGAATACTTTCGAGGCAAACGACGGGCATTTGACATTCCCATGCGTCCCCAAGGTACCGATTTTCAAATGTCGGTTTGGCAGGAGCTTTTGAAGATACCCTATGGCGAGACAGCCACCTATGGTGACATTGCGAAACGCATCGACAACCCCAAGGCCGTTCGTGCCGTTGGATTAGCAAACGGCCGAAACCCCTTGCCCATTGTCATACCGTGCCATCGCGTCATCGGAGCGAACAGGCAGCTAACAGGCTTCGGCGGTGGGCTAGAAAACAAAGCCCTTTTGCTGAAGATCGAGGAGTCAGTGTGATCAGTAATCCAAGGACCAAGAACAGCCTGCTCGGCTCGATAGCTACCACCAGCAGCGGATGCTGGAAGAGCATGATAGTGACCGAATTGGCATACAAGCTTCTCGCGATGGTCGTTTTAACACCGTTGCTGACGATCTTGTTGCAAGGGTTACTGATGGTGCGTGGCAACCCAGTTTTATCCGACGTGGATATTGCTTGGTTCTTCATCGGTCCACTTGGCTGGCTTTGTGCGATTGTGATAGGTGCCGTTTGGTTAGGAATCCTAGCCTTGGAGCAAGCGTCGTTGCTTGCGATCCTTGCAGCAAATTCCCAGGGAAAGCAACTGAGTGCGTTGGGTGCGCTGCAATACGCGCTGACCTATACCGTATCCGTCGTTCGAGTGGCGGGCCGATTGACTGCGGCTTCCTTGTTGGTCGCTGCGCCGTTTCTGTTGACGGCAGGTTCGGTCTACCTTTTTGCTCTTAACGAGTATGACATCAATTACTATCTCGACGAACGGCCATTGATTTTTCGAGTCGCTGTAGGCTTGGCGATTATTCTTGGGGCGGGACTGTTGTCGATTTTGCTGCGACTTTATTCGGGTTGGTTTCTCGCGTTGCCCTTGGTGTTGTTTGATCGTGTCCCGACGTCGGTGGCATTGCCGAAGAGTCGACAGATGATCGCGGGGAAGCGTCTTCTTGTTTTGCGATGGTTGGTCGCTTGGTTGTTGGTTGGAATCCTTGCTAACGCCATCGCAACATTTTTCTTAGGGATGGCAGGGCGTTGGCTTATTCCGAGCACCCTTGGGTCCCTTGCCTTATTGGCAGGACGAGTTGGATTGATGCTGGTAGCGCTTTCTGTTGTCAGCCTGGTTCTTAATATGATTGGCTCGCTTGGCTTCGCGCTGTTGATGTTTCATGCGTATCAGAAACTGAATCCAGATGCCGAAAAATCGCTTGCGAGTGTTCCGCTACTGAACCATCGACACCCCTTTCCGAAGCCGACTTTAAATCGCCACAGGGCGATAGCAATTTGTTTGATAGGATTGCTTGCCGCAGCTTGGATTGGTGCGAGCGCGATCAGCCGTTTGCAATGGAAAGAGGACGTGAAGATCATGGCGCATCGCGGGGCTTCCAAAGCGGCCCCAGAAAACAGCCTGGCTGCGGTTCGCGTCGCTATAGAGGCCGGCAGCGACTGGGTCGAGATTGACGTTCAAGAGACTGCCGATGGCGAAGTGGTTGTCATCCACGACAGCGACTTGATGAAGTTGGCCCGAAACAAAACTAAAGTTTGGGACGCTCGATTGTCTGATCTGCAGAACATTGATATCGGTAATTCCTTCGGCCCATCGTTCCAGAACGAACGTGTTCCAACACTTTCCGAAGTACTGAAGCTGTGCCAAGGCAAGACTGGGGTTCTGATCGAGCTGAAGTACTACGGCCACGATCAACAACTGGAACAACGGGTAGTGGATATTGTGGAAAAACACGGGATGTCGAATGAGATCATGGTGATGTCGCTGAAACCAGACGGAGTCCGGAAAATGAAGCGTCTACGTCCGACTTGGAAATGCGGTGTACTACTTTCCGTCTCGGTGGGGAACATTCAAAAGATCGAAGCCGATTTTTTAGCCGTCAATGCTCGGTTTGCAACGCGAAGCCTGATCAACAAGCTGCATCAGGCAGGCAAGGAGATTTATGTTTGGACAGTAGACGATCCGGTAAGCATGTCGTTGCTCATGAATCGCGGGGTTGATGGCTTGATCACCAATCGCCCAGAGGTCGCTAAGGATGTGCTGAAGCAACGTTCCAACATGAGCAGCACCGATCGATTGCTAACAGAAATTGCAGGCTTGCTTGGGAAGCCGCCCACCTATGAAGAGCAATAGTTCGAGTGCGTTTCGCGACAAGAAGCTACCGAGTTCGGTGGACCAAACGGTATTTATAATGAGTCTAACAACTGGGCATGACTAGCATGACACTGCTAATTTTTCTCGCAAAAATGCGGACCTTCTTTTGTAAACCTTTTTTGGTAAGGACTACAACAAGTCTTGATCGCGCGACAATAGGATTTGAATTTGGCGTTTACTGAATCTGGCAAAAGATTCACGACAACCCGTTGAGATGGATTAAGAGCAGTACCTGCCGAATCCTTCTATCCTCAGTCCAATGCTTCGCGAGACAACGACCAAGCATTCCTTGATTTTCTTGACGGAACGATCGTACTGCCCCGGTGGTCGCCAAAAGCGATTCAATCCTTTTTTGGCGATGGTATCTGGTCGTGGGAACGAGCGAGCGATTTTGTAGGAGTTGATTGCGAAGAGCTTTTAAGGATATCCGAACGCGAGTGCCTTGCTGTCTCGATGCTAATGTTGCCCAAACGCAGGTGATTTTGTATGTGCTGTTCGATCGCAAGTCCGACGCGACTTTCGATTTCAAGCGTATTCTGCGATTCGCAAAGCTTGCGTGATTGATGTAACGGTTGGTCAAAACGAATCACGGTTACGACTTTGAATTTGGCGGAGCGACATCGGTCCTCCATACAACGCATCGGTATGGAACCGCGATGGCTCGATTTCTTCCCGGCTTACTTTCATGTCAAGGCTGGTCCATGATTGCCATGCTTCGCGCCCGCGGATTCCGGCCCCCGATCCAATTCTGGCTAGACGATCCGTTCGGCCTAGCGAGCGGCATCCTGAGAACTAGGAGTTTGATTCTAGCATTAGAAAAAAAGTTCTTCGAAGAATGGCGTTGCGAGATTCTGGAAGGTTGGCGACTTGAGCCAGAAACAGGGATTCTCCATTACCCCCAAACTGCGTTCTTTCCAGACTTTGCTTTAGTGTATGAAAGCGGATCACGAGTCATGCTGGAGATCGTGGGTTTTGGGACCTCTGAATATCTCCGCGAGAAAGCGAGGGAGCTCGAACAGTTTCTTCGTGACCAACCCATTCTCTTGGCGATCTCGAAACCGTTGAAGGACAGCCAGAGGGTCCCGCCGACTTTTTGAAATCGGCTTCACTTCTCGAACCGGATAATCGGCACGGAAAATAGAATTGCTACGGTCGATACAAAGCGTTGATGAATGGTTCGCGTAGCCATTGGATCCAATATCAAATCAAGAAAATTGACTTCAATTCTCCAGATTGCTTGAAACTGCTCCGATAACTTTTCCTGTTAGACAATGGAGTGAGGATCGCAAAGTTAGATTCGATCTAGCCAAGATGATTTATATTGAACCGCTGGCGCAAGCCGCGTATAGGATTTCCGGAAAAAAGGTGCGTCGCGGCTAGCGCTCTCGACTCAGGTTGCCCCCTATGAATAATAGCCGCTGGCAAGCGCATCCGAATGCAGAAGGTAAGCATGTCCGAAATAGGCTCAAAGAATCTCAGAAGCCTGACCGTGGGAAATCAAGGGAATTTCCATGAAGACATAATAGGGCTTTTTCATAATCCGATCGCTAAGATCCAACCCGAAATCTTGAGGGAAGTCGAGTTCGATTCAGCGTGCGACCTGCGCGATGCCGTTTCGATGGTGCGATTGGCCAGCAAGAGCCAGAGTCCCTATCGGGTTTGTTTTGTTGATGGGTCTTCATGCCATGATAAAGGGACCCAAATACTAGGGTGGGAAGCAACGGAATTATTGACGCGATTGTGGGCCGCGGATCCGGACCTTCAAGTCGTCTTTTGCTCGGAACCGAACGACTCTTGGTGGGGTAGGCTACAAAGCCTTTTGAACTTCTCCGAAAAATTGATTCTGGTCCTGAAGCCTTTATCAGGCCCGCAAGTTCAACAAATTTCTCTCTCATTGATTCAGAAGCGCAACCTGATCGATCAAACCGTGCGGCAAAAGATGGAGGTGGACGAACTTTTAGAACAACAAACTGCCTCCATGGGTGATGCAGCGCGCGCTCTGTTTAACTCCAAACAGTCCCTGGAAAAACAGACTCGAGAATTAGTTGCAGCCAGAGAGAAAGCAGACTCAGCCAATCGATTGAAATCTCAGTTTCTGGCCAACATGAGCCATGAGCTTCGAACGCCACTTACTGCGATCCTTGGCTACACCGGACTGCTTGCAGACGAACGTTCACTCGACCATGAAAAGAGGCTAGACTTCATACAAACCATCCAACGAAATGGAAACCATTTACTAGAACTGATCAACGACATCCTTGATTTGTCCAAGATCGAAGCGGATCGAGTGGTGGTTGAGAACATACGCTATTCGACCATTCGAATCTTGGAAGACGTTATTGAACTGATGCGGGTTCGAGCGGAATCCAAAGGCATCTCCTTAATTTTGGATGATACGACAGTCGTACCGGAGTTTATTCTGACGGACCCAACACGTGTTCGCCAAACGTTATTGAATCTTATTGGGAATGCCATTAAGTTTACGGAGTTTGGCTCCGTCACTCTGCGGGTCGAATTGGATCCTGCGATTGCGAACGTTCTGCGATTTGACGTTTTGGATACCGGTCTTGGAATGACACCAAGGCAGATCGCAAATCTCTTCACGCCCTTCACCCAAGCAGACGAATCCACCACGCGTAAATTCGGCGGAACCGGCTTAGGATTAACCATCAGTCGACGATTAGCAGTGATCCTTGGGGGGGACGTGGTGGTGATTCGTTCGGAGCCTGGAATTGGAACGCACTTTCGTTTTACGCTGACTGCAGGTGATCTGGAAGGCGTGCATCTTGTTCCGCTCAAAAAAGTTGACCGCTCACCACTGAAGATAGCTTCGTTAGCCCAGAGCAATCCCCCATCAACCAACAACCGTCTTGAAATCCAAGGAATGCGAGTGCTACTTGCCGAAGACGGGCAAGACAACCAGCGACTCATTACATTCCATTTGAAAAAAGCCGGGGCGATCGTCGAGGTCGTGGAAAACGGTCGTCTTGCCGTCGAGGCAATCGAAAACCGTCGCGATCAATTCGACGTCGTCTTGATGGATATGCAAATGCCGGAATTAGACGGCTATTCGGCCGCACAATACTTAAGACAACAAGGCTATCTTTTGCCGATCATTGCCTTGACTGCTCATGCGATGGAAGGTGATCGTGAAAAATGTATATCTTCAGGTTGCACCGACTACACCACCAAACCCATCAACAAATCAGAGCTTATTGGATTGATTCGTCTTTACGGAAATGCGACGAAAGGGCAGGCCGTTTCAAAGCCTGTCTTCGCTGAATGCCCCACGAGCATTTTCGTTTAGTGTTCCGAAGATTCGCCCGTAAAAGCACCACTTTAAGAGACCTCTCACTGATCACTCACCAATTTCACCCTACCCAACATGCGTTTGTAAAGGTTCAGCCCGCGATCCAGTGACTTGGGATGGGCGTTCGCTTCTTTAGGTCGATCGACCGCGTCCTTCCTTCCCTGGCTGGCAAGGTAAGACAGATTGGGGTGTTGCTCCAAGTAGCACATTGTTCCGAACGTATGGATTGTGACGACTAGTACGGTTAGGATAGCAAATTCTGAAGGATGGAAGAGAGCCTTCCAGGGGTGATGCCGGTTTGCATTGTTCGTTTTTCCTAATCTCTTTGAAGTACATGACAATGAAAATCACTTCTCAATTGGCAGGCAACGAAGATTTCGCCCCCCTTTTGCAGCAATTTATTTCCGAGATTCCCGAACGAATTTCCCATATCGATTTGGCCTTGGCCGCTCACGACGTCGCATTGCTGAAGCGGATTTTGCATCAACTCAAGGGAGCTTGCGGTGGTTATGGTTTTCCTTCCTTGACGGAGGAGGCGTTCGCGTTAGAAAAAGTGATAAATAACGAAACGTCCTTGAAGGATTTTGAATCGGAAATAGTTCGTTTTATCGCGAGTTTACGACTTATGACGGCAGATCCTGAGTAGCTCCTTGCTTTATCGTTAAACGTGGAAGCGATAGCCCGTAAATCGTGTAAGGCAATTCCTGGGTTTCTGCACAGAACCCCAAATAACAGCGTATTTTTTCCGGTCGACTTCAACAACACGCAGAAAGAGCACCTTAGACTCAGCTAAGAGGCTCATCAATCACTTTAATGGAATGGATGGGTTCAATGCTCCTTGATGAAAACCAAGCCTTGAAAGCACGCACACGTTTGCGAGTACTTCATGTCGACGATGACCCAAGCATCCTTCGACTGGTTTCCAAACGTTTGGGGGACAAAGGGTTTGAAGTTGTATCTGTTGAAGATCCCCGTGAAGTTGTTCCTCTGGTTACAAACGACGGTATTCGCGTTGTCATTCTCGACGTGGACCTGCCCTACATTGATGGCGTCTCACTTCTAAAAACCATTAAGGCAGCCGATGCGGGTGTACAGGTGATACTTTGCACGGGCATGGTGTCATTAACCACCATTACATCAGCTATTGCCGCCGGTGCCGAAGGCTGTGTCTTCAAACCGCTCACCGACATTGCACCGCTTGTGACGGCCGTTAATCATGCCTTTGCCAAGATTGACCGATGGTGGGACGTCCTCAGCGAATGGACTGAAATCAAGACACGTAACCGAAGCGAGGGGCGAATTGCCGATGCATTTGACAGCACCACAGGCTTGCCATTCGTCCCAAGCAATCAAACCATGGGTGAGCAAGTGACACCATCGAACGTCGCCCGATAGGGCGATTCGTCCCAAGTCCTTTAGACCGTCGCCGCATTGACTCTGTAAGCAAGAATTCAATTGGCTGCTCCAACATCTTTTGGGAAGAATTGT
Source organism: uncultured Pirellula sp. (assembly GCA_903892365.1). Lineage (GTDB taxonomy): Bacteria > Planctomycetota > Planctomycetia > Pirellulales > Pirellulaceae > JBKCUI01. Next base: position 8,748 of record CAITIF010000757.1, read on the forward strand.
TAAAATCCAAACGCGGGGTAGTTGCCTGCAATTGGAGTTTTCCCTTACGAGTTCACAAAGTTGGCAAATGTTAGGCGACCTAAACTGGAATTCTCGACATCTGACGCAAGGCTGGCAACGAGGGGTCAATGCGTTCTTTTGGGGATTGGGGCTTACGGAAGAAGATCTGCACAAGCCTCAAGTTGGCATCGGTACGCCCTTGCTGGAAGGAAATCTTTGCAACGTTCATGCCTACGAACTTGCTAAGCACATTCAGGCCGGCTGCAAATCCGCAGGTTTAATCGGATTCCCATTTGGTGTGCCTGCCGTCAGCGATAATTTGGTTCAAGGGGGACAGCACGGGGGGGCGTCCCTTGCTTCACGAAATCAAATAGCGAACGCAACCGACATGGTATGCAACGCACATCGGTATGACGCCATTGTTGGCCTACACCATTGCGACAAGAATGGTCCGGGGTTTGCCATGGCTTTGGCGAGGCTCAATTTTCCTGGCCTGATTGTCAACGGTGGTTCCATTATGCCCGGTTGCCATCAAGGGAACCCGACTACCATTTTTGACGTTTACGACGCTCAAACAAAATTGAAAGCGGGATTGATGGTACCGCAGGAAGCGGAGTCGATCCTACGCACAGCATGCCCTGGCCCGGGAGGATGCGGGATTGCAGCATCGTTCAACACTTGGGGAATCGCTATGGAAGCGATTGGCCTGAGTTTGCCCGACACCTCTTCTATTCCAGCAATCGATGCCAGCAAAAAGCAGGACTGTCTTAGAGTAGGGGCTGCGATTCGCAATTTGCTCGAAAGAAACATTCGCCCAAGAGACATACTGACTAAAAATGCTTTCGTGAACACGATGACGACGATCGCTTCCATCGGAGGATCCACGAATGGCGTCTTGCATCTGCTTGCATTGGCTAAGGAGGCAGAGGTGAACTTCTCTTTGAGCGATATTCAGTCCATATGTCGACAAGTTCCGGTCTACTGCGATTTTGCCCCCCGAGGCAAAGGGACGATGGTGGATCTCCATCGCATCGGTGGAACGACCATGCTTTTAAAGCATCTGCTTCAGATTGGCTTGCTGGACGGAAGTTGCTTGACAGTGACCGGAAAGACTCTGGAAGAAAACCTCTTGAATGCAGCAGCTTTCCCGGTTGGAAACAATCTGGTTGCTGAACAGGGGAAACCTTGGAAGGAATACGCGGATCTTCAAGTATGCTATGGCAATGTCGCACCCGACGGAATCGTATTTAAAGTTTCTTCGATTGAGAACGCCGCGTTCGAGGGTCGGGCCATTTGTTTTGAGAGCGGTAGGGCGGTTTCGGAAGCGGCAGTGTCGGGGAAAATCCAGCCGGGACATATGGTTGTTCTCCGTGGACTAGGCCCCGTCGGGGCCGGGATGCCTGAAGTGCATGTTGCAACATCTGCCTTATCCGTTCCAGAGTTAAAAGGGCGAGTCGCATTGATATCGGACACTCGAGTTTCCGGGGTTTCAAGTGGTGCAATCGGAGTGCATTGTGCGCCCGAAGCTGCCTTAGGCGGCCCTATTGGCAAATTGATCGACGGAGACATCATTCGCTTCGACCTACGCCTGGGATACATTCATGCAGATGTTTGCTTTGAAGAACGAAAGCCATTCCAAAGCCCAACAAATCACCCACGAGGCTATCTCGCTGATTTTGCCAGACTGGTAAGCCAAGCTCATGAAGGATGTGTGTCTTTCCAATAGACAGCAGGACTTTCACTACCATACAGGCTTACCGCATTCGTACACGACAAACGCTCCTAAGAAACAATTCAAAATGCCAAAACATCATTCCCTTCAGCCAATCCTATTTCTGCATCTGTTTCTCCTTGGGTTGCTTGGATGCGATTCTCCAAAGTCCACTTCGGACTCGGCTCAAAACTCTTCCACTAACACGCCCAAACAGCAAGGCTTATCCAACTCTTCCTCAGCGACTGTTGCAGAATCGGCAAAACCTAGCACCAACGGACCGAAAGGCCCGGCACCGGAAGGGATGGTTTGGATTCCAGGAGAGATATTTTGGATGGGTGCGCCCAAACGCAAAGGGGACAGCGAGATTGCCAATGACATGCGAGATATGTCGGATTCAAGGCCTTTGCATCAAGTCGAGCTGGAAGGTTTTTGGATAGACGAAACAGAAGTCACCAACGAGCAGTTTCAAAAATTTGTCGATGAGACGGGTTATGTCACGATTGCAGAAATCGCACCTAAGGCCGAGGACTATCCCGGCGCACCTCCAGAAAATCTAGTTGCTGGTTCTGTCGTTTTCACGCCACCTGCTGGGGCTGTCGATCTTCGTGGCAGTTCTTACCAATGGTGGGCTTATGTTCCAGGTGCCAACTGGAAGCATCCTGAGGGCCCGGATAGCACGATCGAAGGAAGAGAAAAACATCCCGTGGTTCACGTTGGCTGGTTCGACGCAGTTGAATATGCGACTTGGGCAAAAAAACGACTTCCTACCGAAGCGGAATGGGAGCTTGCAGCGCGAGGAGGTCTTGATCGAAAGGGTTATGTATGGGGCGATGAATTCCGACCGAACAACAAAATCATGGCCAACACATTTCAAGGATCGTTTCCCACCAAGAACTCGCTGGAAGACGGATTCGCAACGACTTCGCCGGTGAAGACATTTCCCCCCAATGGATATGGTTTGTACGATGTGGCCGGCAATGTCTGGGAATGGGCAAACGATTGGTATCGACCCGAATACTTCGAAACTCTTGCTAGAAACGACGTTACCAAGAACCCTATGGGGCCTTCCAATAGCTTTGACCCGGCTGAGCCTGGGCAAGCAAAACGTGTCATGAAAGGTGGCTCGTTTCTTTGTACCGACCAATACTGTTCACGATACATGCCAGGGGGCCGTGGCAAAGGGGATCCCGTTACGGGCACCAATCATCTCGGTTTTCGCACAGTAAAATCCCCTGAGTAGCCAGGTGGTTTGGAATTACAGGGAAGCACGTCGATGCGGAACAACGCGGCGAACTTGTATAGCCGCTCCCTGCATGAACGGCTCTGACAACGCTATGATGGGGAACACAGCCTTTATCGACGTTTGCGAGAAGGACCCTCTCGCCGTTCTCTGACCCTGCTTTGAATCCAATTCCATTATGACCAAACAGCCGCTGCCCCTTGCTCAATTACCGTCTTGGAAATCGCTCGAATCTCATGTGACGAGACTGAAGAGCCTTCATCTGCGCGAGCTTTTCGCAGACGACCCAGCGCGTGGCAAGGAAATGACGCTGGATACACTCGGGATTTACTTAGACTATTCGAAAAACCGAATTCAACGCGAAACGCTTGCACTGCTTTTCGATCTTGCCCGCGAGTGTGACTTGCCGAACAAAATCGCAGCCATGTTTCGAGGCGATCGGATTAACATCACCGAAGATCGACCTGTTTTGCATACTGCTTTGCGTGCAAAAAAAGAACAGTCGATCCTAGTTGAAGGGGCGAACGTTGTACCTGACGTTCATGCCGTCCTGGAGAAGTTGAGAAGCTTCTGCGA
>CAITIF010000758.1 GCA_903892365.1 uncultured Pirellula sp.
CAATGTTCGGCGTTCTTGATTGCTAAGTTGGATCCGATCCGGTAACTTGCTCCGAAGGATTCGGTTTTCTGCTAATAGATAGGTGATCTTCTGTAAAAGCTGCTGCTTGGTAAGCGACGCGAGCAGAATCAAAAGCGGATGAATGATGGATGCCATCTGGCTTGCAGAATCCTTGCATGTTCTGTGAAAATCGGTGTGGCGTTGTTTTTGTACCCCGCTACGGGAACGAGCATACGACCGGTTTTGTAGACCACAATTGAGAATGCGAGTGGGAGTCAACTGCTGTGAAAAGTATGGCGATGCAATCAGTGTAACCTGACTAGATTTACAAATGACTTCTGCGTGAGATAGATTGCCGATGCCGGATGGACTGGAGAGGTCTCTGCATCGCGCCGGCTGTTAACTCCGCTGTCCGTCTTTTTTTGAGACAAAAAAAACGACATCTTAGTTAACGCAAAGCGCGATGTTTCTGTTAACTCGAACATGCTTTGTTCGTAGGCGGTTGCTACCGTTTGGCAGGGAACCGAAAGGGTCTCGAACTCACCAAGCCCAGTGTTTTCATTGGTCGGTCCCATTTCGAAAAAGAGAGTATTGTTACGAAGAGGGTTGCGCTCGGGGAGCCTTTCAGAACAGTCTCGAAACTGTTCTGGTTTAGTTAACGCAGAAAGCCGAGGTCTCTACCTCGGCTTTTTTCGTTTAAATCCTTGGTTTTCGCGTGTTTCTTGTTAACCGCCGCCTCAAACCGTGCGTCTCTTCCTGCCAGCTCAGCGTCCAGGATCGCCCGTTTCCTGCTCTCCACCCCGGCCAGGATAGACGAATCTCTCGAACTCTCTCGGTTAACGGCCACAGGCTAGTTAACAGAATGAGGCGATCCGAGAGAGCGACTGGTGATTGCTTTCTGAGAGTTTGAGACCGCTTATTTGCCCGGTTATTCCTGGTAGCGTGTCGTCGGTCCAAATCGTATCAGCTCCCACCGACGCATCGACCTGAGAAGTTGTTTTTTGCCATCGTTCTGAGCTGGGGAATGGCTCCCACTTAGCTCCCGGGCCACATCAAGAGTGTCACCGATACTTGCCGCCAACGATTCGGCCCGCGCGGTACAAAAACTCCGCCACAGGTTCGACATTGATTTTCCCGGCGTTTTCCAATTCGAACAACAGTTACCTACGCCACCCGTCGATACGACTTCAAGTGCCCACCCAATTCCGAATCGCAAACGATCGTTCCTTCTGGAAACGACTTGAGAACGGGCGGATCATCGATTCGAACCGGAGGTAGATTGTCACGAGCAGAGTGTCCACGGCGCTCGTTATACCAATTCATCGTTGTTCGAAGTACGTGGTCCAGGTGCCGGTTGCTAACGATACAGAACCCGTTAAGGACCTCGTGTTTGATTGTTTGGATGACGCGCTCTACATGGGCCTGTAAGTTTGGCGACCTGGGCGTGATTCGCTTTACTTGGCAATCTGATGATTTAAAGACGGAGTCAAAATCAGCAATGTACTTCGCATCGTTATCCCGACACAATATCTCGCACTTTAGTTCGTTGTCGTCGACATGCATTTGGAAATTGCGAGCCTGTTGGCTAGTCCAATCCCCGGTTGGATTGTCCGTGCACGGCGAAATCCAAATCCTCCTCGATCCCAGATGAATAAACACTAAGAAATAGACGTCAACCATGCCTTGGATGGTCCACTTGCGTTTGCAGGCGAAGTCGCATTGCCAAAGAGTCGCGGCATGTCTCTTCAAGAAGTCGGACCAAGTATCTGGATGATCGATTGGTTCTGGACCTAGCCCTGCGCCCACAAGCACGTTTTTAACGGTCTGTCGCGAGACTTGGTGCCCTAGTCTTCGAATAGCCTGAATGATCTTGGTATAGCCCCAGCCGGTTTCCTTCCTAATGCGAATAATAATATCGCTAAGACTTTCTTCAATTCGTGGTCGGCCTTTCTTGCCAGTCTTAGACTTAGGCCTCGCTGAATTGGTATCCTCTGTGATTCGAACCCATTTACGAAAGGTTGAGTAGCTGACGATCGAGATCAGATCCTTGATGCGAGCTCCCAGTTTTTTACCGTGCCGAATCAATGTTCGGCGTTCTTGATTGCTAAGTTGGATCCGATCCGGTAACTTGCTCCGAAGGATTCGGTTTTCTGCTAATAGATAGGTGATCTTCTGTAAAAGCTGCTGCTTGGTAAGCGACGCGAGCAGAATCAAAAGCGGATG
>CAITIF010000759.1 GCA_903892365.1 uncultured Pirellula sp.
AAATCACTGTGAGGTGGATTGGATACTTTTTCGAATAGTTTTCAACGGAATGAGTTGTCGGCGATTCTCCGGTATGGGACAAGGATGTCTTCACCGCCGTTTCTCTAACTAGAACGGAAGCGATTGAGCCTCCAAGGATCTGCCAAAAATCGCAAAACTTTTTGATGGAACACCTCTCTACATGTCCCCCGAAATCGTTCGAAGGCATTCCACCGATCAAGGCGTAGACATTTTTTTGTTTCCCGTCACCTGCTATCACTTGATCACTTTCGATCGACCGTAGCAGATTTCGGATACGACGGGCCGGGCGGGTTTACATCACGATACGTCGCCGCTGAGAGACATTTTGGAACATTGCCCCACGATGGACAATCCCCTGGGGTCTGCCATAATGCATGCCTTGCTCCCCAACCCAGACCAACGAATCCAAGACATAGGTATTTTTTGCGTCAGAATCGTTACTTCAAAATTTTTGCGTTTTGTTACCGAGTTAAATTCAAAATTCGGTATTTTGGTTCCATGCGGTGGCACAGAACCCGTTAGTCGATCGCTGGTCAATTTCAACAAAACACATCGGGCTTCATTTTCGATTGACTCTATCGCGTGACTGATTCCAACCTCAAAACCCTTTACGAGTTGTTTGACCGATTGGTCGACCTGCCTACCGAGGCCCAAGCTGCGGAGCTTGATTCGCTTCGGGACGCCGGGGACGCCATGGCCCTTCCGCTCGAAGGTTTGCTGTTGTGCCATCGTCGCCAAGATCCAACCGCTTCCCCCTTCTCGATTGACGAGATCCTCCGATCGTGCGATGCACCGCAGCCCTTTCGATTAGCGACCGACTTGCGCGACTTGTCGCAACGAATGCAGTGGGACGAAAAAAGACGCTGTTTTCGACTTGGACAGTACTCCTTACAGCAGTGCCTATCCGTTTCCGCGGTGGGTGCGACTTACTGTGCGCATGACGAAAACTTGGACCGGGACGTCGTCATCCTGCTCGCATTTCCTCGTTGGAACAAGAAACCGTTGATTCTGAAACGCATGTTGGACTCGTCCCGAGCTGTGGCGAAGATATTCCACCCTAACGTTGCGGCCATATTAGGCACGCTGCAATGTGGCGATGTGTCGGCAGTGGTGCGTCAGTGGATTCCTGGACAAAACTTGGAGGAATGGATCGAGAATCGACCGAATGTCTCTTTTTCGGATTTGGCGGTGATCGGGGGCGGCATCGCGCGTGGAATGCAAGCCATTCACAACCAAGGCGTGCTCCATGGTGATTTGAAGCCCGCGAATATCATCCTGCGGGATAGCGAGATACATCCGGTCATAACCGACTTCGGGACAGCCCATGGGATCGAGCCCGACGGGATCTCCGAGTGGCACGGTGGTACCCGTGGCTTTGTTGCCCCCGAGATACTTCGCGGGAGCTCGCCCACGCAACAGAGTGACCTTTATAGTCTGGGGGTCGTCCTGTTTTGGATGGCGACCGGCGCGATGCTGGATGGTGATGACGAGTTCGACTACGCCAAAGTTTGGAATCGCTGCTTGAATCGTAGCCATATCCCGGGTGCTCACGAAGGCGAAACCGCGTTGGGAGAACTGGTGCTAGAGCTCGTAGGCAACGATCCCGACCGACGACCTCACAGCGCAGGATTGGTTGCGGACGCACTCGAAGAATTGCGCCGCTGGCGTGCGCAATCGACGTCCATGAACACGCCCGAAAGCGTCGAGCTTTCCAAGATCCATTCTGAGCGTTTCCATGGGGGTTCACGCCCGCTCACATTGAAACGCTTTCGGAATCGACGAGATTGGATGTCCCATGCGATTGGACTGGCAACCTGTGCCGCAGGATCCGCTTGGATGGGGCGACTTGCTGCAACCCAGTTATCACATACCGAGCCGGTTTTTGTTCCGGGTACAAAAGTCGATTTCGCCGCACCTGCGAATTGGGATGAGTCGCATTTTGATCGATCGACCTTGGTCATCAGAACGCATGAACCACTCGCGGACATCTCAAACGAAGAAAAAACGTACGCAGATCTAATTGCCCCAAGAAAATGGATTACCCTTCACTCACAACCGATTGAATTGCCGAAGCATCCTATTTCGGTTGCAATTTTTGAGTTCCGAACTCGATTCAACTGCAATCCGGGAATGGCCCTAGTGCGAGTTGATGTTCAATATGATGGGTCGAGC
>CAITIF010000760.1 GCA_903892365.1 uncultured Pirellula sp.
GCCGCGATGTTTTGGACGCTGTTCGTACTTCGGTGCATCCACGAGTCATCGACTGTCCAGACCCTAAGCACAGCGGCAATGGATTTCTTTCTGCGATCGCCAAAAACGGCATCGAGCTTCGCGTGAAAGCTCGCGTTACCGTTCGGACCAACCTGGAACAGCTTATCGGGGGCGCGACGGAAGAAACAGTGATTGCTCGTGTTGGCGAAAGCATCATCAGCTCCATCGGTTCATCGGACACTCACTTGGTGGTGCTAGAAAATCCAAACCTCATCTCCAGAACCGTTCTCAAGCGAGGCTTGGACAACCAAACGGCCTTCACCATCGTGTCGATCGATATTGCTCATATCGAAGTTGGACAAAACATCGGTGCTCGGTTGCGGGCTGACCAAGCCGAAGCAGACGTTCGTATGGCTCGCGCTCAAGCAGAACAAAGACGATCGGAAGCAATTGCATCAGAGCAGGTGATGAAGGCACGCGTCGCTGAAAATCGCGCCAACTTGGTGCTCGCTGAAGCCGAAGTTCCGAAAGCCATGGCAAAGGCATTCAAGTCCGGGCATTTCCAAACGCCCGTTCCTAACTAAACACGCCACCACAATCAAAACGTACCAATCAGTTGCTTGGTGCAAGTCGATTAACAATGATTTCGTCCTAACTTGAACCGCAGGCGCTAGCCGCGACCATGTATCCAACGCAAGAATACTCAACGCGGCAAGCGCCCGCGGCTCAATGAACACAAAGCTAGTTCCCTAACTTGAACCGCAGGCGCTAGCTGCGACAATGTATCCAATGCAAGAAAACTTAACGCGGCTAGCGCCCGCGGCTCAATGAAGCACTTCGAGAGGCCACAGCCCAAACTAGCCCTAATGCGACTTGTTGATTGCATCGCTCGTCTCAGTTCAAAACAAGAAGACCGGACGGCTTGGATCGAGCGTACAAGTGTCGCATCGGCAGAGCCTGCTCTTGTGTCTTTGCCAGGCGAGACTTCGAATTGCTCAATTTCAGCGAACATACAAAGTTCGCTGAAGAAATGGACTTGGGGCGATATTCGCGAACGAACGGCCTCGATGGCAATTCGTCTTTTGGAATGGGGTGTTGAACCTCAGGATCGAATCTGCAACTTGGGCAGGAATTCTCTCGACTGGGCCATTTTGGACCTGGCATGTTCGGCAATCAACGCAATCCACGTCCCCATCGATGCTCGTCTTGGCCATGCATCCTGCCAAGCATGCATCGATCGAGCAGAACCCAAGCTTTTGTTTGTCGACGAACAATCGAACCTCACGTCCTATTCTTGCCAACAAGTATTGGCCTTACAAAGCCTAAACAACATTTCAAAAGGGGCTAGTCTCGATCAATGCTGCGTTCCTTACGACGATGACGATGTTGCGAATATTCTCTTCACCTCGGGAACAACCAGCGCTCACAAAGGTGTCATGTTGACCCATCGCAATCTAGTGAGCAACGCAATGGCGAAGCTCGATGCAATGCCTCAGGCCGCAGACGATCATCGCTTGAATTTTCTACCTTTTTCGCACGCTTACGCTAGAACTTGCGAACTATCGACTTGGCTTCTTAGTCAATCAAGCATGGAAGTCGTGCATGGTATCGATTCCGTCCTCGCTCAAGCGAACACAGCACACCCGACACTGATCAATGGTGTCCCATTGTTTTTCGAACGACTTCATAGCCTTTGGGAAGATCCATCGAATGGGTGCGATCATTCGGCTACCGTTCGTTCGCTTGGTAACATCCTCGGTCCAAAGATCCGCCGTTTGGCTAGCGGTGGAGCACCGATTCGAAATGTCCTGCGAGCGCGATTCGAAAGCGTTGGCCTCCCGGTCTTTCAAGGGTATGGTCTCACCGAAGCTTCACCCGTCGTGTGTTCCAATCGAAGCTCGAAATCCATCGGTACGAACCAATGGAGTTCGGAAATCTTGACGGAGGTCGGACCGGTTGTTCAGGGCGTCCAGATTAAAATCGACGCCGATACCAAACTATGGGTCAAAGGCAGCGGTGTTATGAAGGGCTACTGGAATGACCCGTCGGAAACGCAAAAACGTATTGTCGATGGCTGGCTGGATACAGGGGATCTGGCAGAGTATGTTCCAAGTGAAGACAAAACGGAATCAGCCTCGATCCGCATCTTGGGCCGAGCGGATGATACGATTGTCTTAAGCACCGGTTACAAAATATTTCCGTTGGCAATCGAACAATTGCTAAGAAGTCACGCATGGGTCAGCGAATGCATGATCGTCGGGCACGATCGCCCCTATTCGATCCTGCTGCTGAAGCCTAATGTGGATAGCTTATTAGACGCAACGATAGAACGTTTGGAATCCATGCTGTTGGGCTGGCTGCCGTCCATTCTTAAAAGCTATCCTTCCTATGCTATCCCCAAAGCGATTCTAGTCTGCCAAGAGTATTGGACTCCGCAATCAGGGCTGACCAATTTCAAGGGTGGATTGCGACGAAGAAAAATTGAAGCCTTTTACTCAACAGCCATCGACCAAAAGTACCAAGAATCCAAGAGCATTTCATGAGCGAGTTGACTTACGCGTTAGAGCCCGACCTGACCCACACGGAGTTCATCGATCTGTTGGTCCGCTCCATGTTGGCGGAAAGACGGCCGGTTGATCGATTGGATATCATCGAAGGGATGCTCAGAAACGCCGATTTGATCGTGACTTGTCGTGATGGGAGCGGACTGCTGGTGGGAGTGTCCCGGGCTATCACCGACTTTCACTATTGCACGTATCTGTCGGATCTCGCGGTGGACCAGGATTATCAAAGACAAGGTATCGGCAAAGAACTGATCGAACAGACGCATTTGAATGCAGGCTACCATACTCTACTGATCCTACTTTCTGCACCTGCGGCAACGACCTATTATCCTCGCATCGGAATGCAGCAACATCCTAGCGCGTGGATACAACGTCGATCCTCGTAGAAAGGCTCAGAGCGAACAACCTTGAGCTTTCACGAAAAATCGGGAACAGCCATCAACAATCCCGTCTATCCAATGGGTAGGTGGGTTTTGACTGCGGTATCCTGCGTCATGATCGTGCTCTACATGGCTTGGATGCTGTGTGTCCCCGCGTTGCCCGTCACGGATGCTTCGGAGCAATTGGTTGCCGTCCCAAGGTGGGAGTACTGGGTGCTTCAGGCTTCCGCCCCATCCAACTTGGCATGGCATTGGACCGGAGGGTTCAACCCTGTCATGATAAGTGACCGAGCTCCTGTCTTTTTACTTGCCCTTCTTTGGTTCGCGATGGCCAGCCTCACGGGCGGAGCGATTTTGCGACTGGACACATTCACACAGAGTCTTTCCAAATGGCAAACGCGATGCTTGGCCATCATCGTGGGGCACTCTTTCTTGGCTGGTCTATTCTTGATTCTCGGGTCATGCCTTGGGACACGGTCTCCGTTGGCCTTTCTAATAGGTGTGGTCGGATTCAATCTGCTGCTCCGAGGACTTGCAAACATGTCCAAACGCAGTCTGTTCCAGAATAAAAATCATGCACCCGATACGACTTCAAAAATGCCGTCGGATGCTCACGAGTTCAACACTTCGAACGAAAAATCTGTAGATCATTCGCTTTCGCATTCGATGTTTCGTCGACTGATCGGTCTCTTAATACTTGGATCCTTATGGCTGGCTTTGATCCAAACCTATGGTTCGACTATTCCGACCGTGGATGAAGAAGTAAGGACATCGGACTGGTGGTTGGTGCAACATTCTGTCCAGGAAGACCGAATTCGCTTTTTTCCTGAAAACATGGACGCCAATGCTCCCTGTGGCACGAGTATGCCAAGCCTATTCGGTGCAAGCGTTTGCCTTACGATTCTGCCCGCAGACACCGAAGGTCTATCGCCAGAACTAGCCTCACGAAAGCACATGCACCAATGCATTCTGAACGGTGTTCTCGCAGGAAAGATGGTCGGCTCTTTGCTTTGCCTTGCGAGCTTGGCATTTCTTGGACTATACGTGAACCGACAGCATGGGCTGTTGCCTGCTTGCGCGATCGTGTTTCTGTTGCTCGCGACGCCAGGAATTGCCGAACTGATTCGGTTCGGGCGGCCCGAAGCGTTGTTAGGCGCCTACAGCATCGTGCTTGTTATCCTCTGGGCGAGCTCTCGTTCGTGCAACCAAGCTGCATTGGCAGTATCTGGTCAGATCGCAACCTGTCCCGCATGGTGGTTCGTGGTTGCGGGAACGTTGTTGCTTGGTTACGGAAGTGCATTATTGATTGGCATCCCTGGTTTATTGCTGGTCCTGCATGAACAGCTTCGCAAACGGTGGATTCAAGCATCAACTAACAGTCCAAGCCAGCATCGTCATTGGTACGGAAATGCGGCAACTGCAACGCTGCTATTGGTTGCCTTGACGATCGGGTTGTTTCCATACGCAAGGAACTTGGTTGCATGGGGAGACCCCGTCGCTCCATGGTCAGGGGTAGCCATACATGCCATGGGACTGGCCCCTGAGAATCAAGAAGCGGCGCAATGGTCGAAGCGGTTTGCGGTGCCCAGCGAAACAGTATGGGAACAGGTCTCAATAGCCGAAGGTTCCCCATTCGAAGCCCGCAAGCCGGAAAATGATGCACCAAGATCCGCTTATCGACTGGCCAACGGAATCGATGGATGGAA
>CAITIF010000761.1 GCA_903892365.1 uncultured Pirellula sp.
ATCGCAACTGGAAGCTGCTATGCTGATCGCGGAATCCGGCGATACCACGTCTTTGGAACATTGGCTTGAATCCAATCAGTTCGCAATGAACCGATTAGAAATGGATGCCACAGAAAGCTCGAAACGGTGTTCCTTAAAACCGGTTCTAGTTGCTAATGCTCCCGTGAGCGAAGCGGAAGATCGGAATGAGACTTCCGGTGTTGTGGCAGAGGCCCTCAGCCCCGCCGCGGAACCACTCAGCCCCGCCGCGGAACCACTCAGCCCAACCGCCGCAGAAACTCTGGGCCCTTCGCAAGATTCGCCATGGGAACGAATGTCGCAGCGAGCCGCAGAACGGCTGAGAATGAAAGCCGAATCGCCTATTACGATCGCCGCTTCAGAAGCTTTGGTTCCAAATCATGCGACTTTGGATTTTCTCGAAGCGGATTCAGTACGTGAACCGTTGCAAGAACCGCAGCTGATCTCGCTCGCCGACATCCAGGTAGAAAGACCACCTGTCAAACGCATTGCCTTGTTATTCGCGACGCACGTTTGGGTCAGCTTAGGCTTGCATGTTGGGCTCGTGGTGGCGCTGAGCATCGTGGTTATTTCAGCCGCCAAGAAGCAAGAGCTTTTGTCGATCGTTTCGTCGCCTGTCGAGGCCGAGAACGTTTTGATGGAAACTCCGATGGAAATGATTTCAGAGCTTGAAACGTCTAGCATTGAACCGATGACTCCTGCTCCATCTCCTGACATTTCCGAACTGTCCAAAGACGTGACTCTCCCCGCCATCGCCGTGGAATCGGGCACTCAACCCGGCGAAATGGCCACTCCATCGTCCGCAGTAGCCCAATCCAGCTCCAGTGCCATGCAAGGAATGACCGGAAGCAAGATGGTTAGCGGAGTGGAATTCTTTGGGGTAAAGGCGACCGGAAACACCTTCGTGTATATCATTGACTGTTCGCCAAGCATGCGGAAAGACAATGCATTTCAGGCTGCCAAAGCCGAGGTCTTTCGATCGTTTGCTTCGATGAAGCCAAAACAACGCTATTACATCAGTTTCTTTGGCAAAGAGATTGAACCATTGCTACTACATGGAACAGAGGCAGAAAAATACCCGATCTATGCAACCAAGGAAAACGTATTGCTGACGCAAGAATGGATGAATCGAGTTTTGATTCAGAAAGAAGGTTGGCCCCCTAATGATGCCTTGGAGCAGGCCATCGCCATGCAGCCCGACGGCATTTTTATGCTGTTTGACGGTGACACCAAGGTGGATGTTGCAAAATTCTTGCGACAAGTAAATCGAACTGACGATATCCTATCGGAGGGAAGTCCAAAGGTTCCTATCCATGTGATCCACTTTTTCCAAGAGCAATTCCGCAAGCAGATGATGACCGTCGCCCAGGAAAACGGCGGCACCTATCGGTTCATCCCAAGACCTGAACGGCCCACCAACAACAAACGTTGATGAGCTGAAATGCGTTGAGAAACGATCGGCAGCTAGGAAGGTTGATTCATCGATTAGGATCCAAAAATGATGAAACGTTTGCCCAAAATTGTTCTTGTGCCCACAACGACGGACGCCATTGCGTTTGTCGTCAGCCTGTGCATTCATTTGACGGCCGCTATTGCTCTGGCTTTTTGTCTTGTGATGGGTGGTGGACAGGGTGGTGAATCGCTTCTTGTTTCACTCGCATCGGAATCCTCAACAGCTCCCGAATTAACTTCAGTGGTCATTGAGAACCACGTGGAGCTCGAACCGTCGACCGAACCGACGGAAGACTTCGTCCCGGAGCTGAACACTTCCCTCTCACTGGATACGGTAACTCCTGTGGTGGAGGAACGTATCGGAACCATAGGGACGCTTCAATCCGAATTGGGTTCGCAAGTGAAGCTAGCCTCTGCTAGCGCTGGCTCTGCCGAGCGAATCAGAGCTTCAGAAGCAAGTGGCTCGGACAAGTCCAAGACCAGAGCGACTTTTTTTGGAGCGGAGGCGTACGGAAATCGATTTGTTTTTGTAATTGATTCTTCTGGCTCCATGCGTGGCCCGCGTTGGGATGCGCTGTACGCAGAACTGATGCGTGCAATTCAGTCTCTTTCTGAAGACCAAGAGTTTTTTATCATCAGCTTCGATTCGATCGCGCATCCGATGTTCGGAGAGCCTCCACCCAAAGGGAAATTTCTCCATCCAGAGCGAAAGAGTATCGAACGTGTTTCCAGTTGGTTGCGTTCCATCCAGCTCGGTCATCAAACGTTTCCATCCGGTGCCGTGGGGATTGCAATGGCGTTGAAGCCCGATGCTGTTTTTCTCCTGTCGGACGGAGAGATCAACGATAGCACAGTGCAAGATCTTCGAGTATGGAATCGTATCCAAGAGGAAGATGGCAGCGTGAAGCCTCGCTTCCCTATCCATACGGTTTTGCTCCACAGCCAAATAGGGTTTGCCACCCTGGAACTGATCGCCCAAGAGAATGGGGGAACATTCACCCCTGTTTCAGCTCGAATTCCATAATGCGACCAGCAGTGGGAGAAACACGCTAGGCGAACAAATCGACGAGAGCCCCTGAATTCGTTCGGGATGTTCCTTGCGGCTGAATTCGGGGGGACAGCAAGTCGAATCGAATAACGCAATGGTCGCCATTGCTCAACATGAGCCGTGTAAATGTCTGCCGTCTAGTTTGGCTGGTCAGGCTAAAATGGCTTTTCTGGACGAAACCATGCATGGCGCGCATCTTAGCTCTACTGTGATTGCGATGTCGACGAACTAAAGTCGGTTCACTCTTTCCGAGCTCAAACGATCGGATAACACATCCTGAAGCTCCGCCCAAAACCAATCGTTTCCTTCGTTGCCGAGAATGGTGTCGACTTCCAAGTCCGCTGCGAGCGTCGTCGAAGACAATCGAACGGTGTTTCGTGGCCCCAATCCGCTTTGAATCCGCTGAATCCGCTGGAGATAGCTTTGCGAACTAGTCCATGCTGAAAAAATCAATTGGATGGCTGCGTGGTTGAAGGCGTCGAAGCTCGTATGCGATTCGTTCTCAAATCCAATACCACGGTCGCCGATGACGAGATCATCGCCCAGTCCCCCTTGAAGAGTGTCGATTCCCGAACCACCAAGCAGCCAGTCTCGACCCGCTCCGCCGGAGAGCGAATCATCCCCTGCTCCCCCAAATAAAATGTCGTCCCCGCCTCCGCCAATCAAGGTGTCGTTGCCGCTCAATCCAAACAGACGATTGTTGAGACTATTGCCGATGATCGTATCGTTGAAAGGTGTCCCAATCACATCGGTTATGGATCCAACGCTAGCTGTGAAGGGCGCGATGTTTGCAGAAAGGTCGACGTAGACTTCTTGGCTCGTCACGCTGAAGTCCAGAGTGTTTCTTCCACCTCCACCATCGATCGTGGGTGGATTGGGGGCATCAACAGCGTCAAAAAGCCGGAAGCGGTCGTTTCCAGTTCCGCCGAAATAGGCATTGAAATTCACGGCGCTTCGACCGTCCCCCAAGAAAATTCCATCCGCGAAGACATCCCACTGAGTGTCCGAATTTGGACCGAAGACGACTCCCGAATCCCCTGGGGTCTCCAGTGCAAATTGAACAATGTTGG
>CAITIF010000762.1 GCA_903892365.1 uncultured Pirellula sp.
GGCCAACTGAGCAGGTTTGCGCAGATCCTCGTCCCCAGTCATGCCAAACAGTTCACATACGGCGATCGAACACTGCGCTTGAGCATAGGTTCGTTGATTGCCAGCGGATTGACTCGCAAAGAATCCTTCGCGATCTTGTTGTTTTAGAAGATACGCAATGCCATCGCGGACTCGCGTAAAATACTTTCCGTCTTGGTGCGTATTTCCGGCGCCCATGAAAGCCAACAAAGCCATCGCGGTTGCGGCCGGCTTGTTTTCATTGACGCCCCCTTCGCGATAGGGACCAACCAAGCTCCAGGACCCATCGGATTTTTGATTCCTAGCCAACCATTCTAACCCTAGAGCAACAGCATCTTCGGTTCCCGCAGTGCCACCATAGGCTTTAAGCAAGGCAGCTTTCATGGCACCTTTACGTCCCTTCAAGCCATTTCGAATGGGCAACGCCAAACTCAAATCGGGCAAGAGAGAAATAGCTTCGGATGCAGTTTCAAGTGGCGTTTCCGACAAGCTTTGCTCAATCAAGTCCGCAGTTGGATCTTCCATTTCGGTGACTACGGTTTCGTCGTTTTGAATCTCGAAAACGGCAAGCTCATCACCTGCAACTTCGTCCTGGCCAATTCCTGCGATAATTGAAATGTTTCTGCTTATCTCCACGCTCAATGGAATCAGAGCCAGCAACAAAATGATGGCGACATGAACGACCAAGCTGACTAACCAAGATGGGGTTTCGCTCACTGCATAAGGAACCATCAGGTTCCAAACTTTGCGGAGACTCCAAGGCTCGTTAGAATCATCTGGCTTTTCGACCTGCGGGTCGGATGCATCGAAACTGGCCATCGCGGGTTTTTCGGCCGTCGCTGAAGCAAATACTTGAAAATCGTTGATCGACGTTAAGCCTGCGGGCGTTCGCGAACCAAGTTCGGTCGGAACGGGTGGAGCTAGCTTCCCCGAACGAACGACGGGAGGAAGTGGTGGAGGAGGCGGTGTTAGTGCTGGTGGTTGGTTGTCGACCGGATCAACGAATCTGCCGCCCAAAACTGGTTTGGGAGGAGGTGGTGGATCGATAAAGTCGGAGAAGGCTCTTCTTGACACCGCGATGAGAGTCCGTTGCTAGATCCTGGTCCAGACGCTCTGTAATGATTGCGCAGCTTGGGAGGCCGGTCGAGTTCTCCAGACATCAGGCTGACATTCAATCTAGGACACAGCCAACCGAGAATCAATCGAGGGGGGCTGTTTTTTAACGATTTCGTCAAAGCACGATCCAAATCCGGGACGCTAATCCGGGGACGGCACGCCAAAGCATGCCGTTATTTTGATCAGATGCGTTCCAACTAAACCGGCTTTTTGCGCAGATCCAGCCACTCGCTGTGGAAGGAGCCCGGCTTGTCGATTCGTTGGTACGTGTGGGCTCCAAAGTAATCTCGTTGAGCCTGAAGCAAATTCGCTGGCAGCACCGGCAACCGATAGCTGTCGTAGTAAGCCAGCGCGGTTGTGAAAGCTGGTGCTGGTAGTCCCAGATAGGTTGCAGCCATGATCACTGCTCGCCAGGACTCTTGAGCCTTTTCAATAGCTTGCTGGAAGTAGGGATACAGAAGCAAGTTCTCTAGATTGGGCTGAGCATCGAAAGCTTCCTTGATTCGATCCAGGAACTGAGCTCGGATGATACAACCACCTCGCCATAGCAAAGCGCAATCCCCGTAGTTGAGATCCCACTTGTGCTCTTTGCTCGCTTCCTGAAGCTGAACAAAGCCTTGAGCGTACGAGCAAATCTTGGAAGCGTACAAAGCTTGCTTGACGGCTTCCACGAAGAGCTTCTTGTTGCCCACCAAGTCGTTCACTGCGGCGGTGAACGGTGCATTTTGAGATGCAGATGGGCCGGGAAGGACTTTGCTTGCTCGAACTCGTGCTTCTTTGATCGACGAAAGCGATCTTGCATAAACAGCGGTTGTGACCAGCGTCGATGGAACACCCAGGTCCAGCGCCAATTGGCTCATCCACTTGCCCGTACCCTTGGCACCAGCCACGTCCAGGATCTTGTCGACCAAGTACCCGTCACCACCTTGGTCATCTTTGGCGCTGAAGATGTCTCGGGAGATTTCGATCAAGTAGCTTTGCAGTTCGCTCTTGTTCCATTCCGAAAAGACATCGTAAAGTTCTTCATTGGAAAGACCGGCAGCTTCCTTGAGCAAGA
>CAITIF010000763.1 GCA_903892365.1 uncultured Pirellula sp.
TGCAGATGCCGGAGCCACTATCGCGTGAAAATCGATCGCAGCAAGTCGGCGCTGAACTCTGTATGCAGCTTGGGTTACCAGCCAATGTTGCAGAATTAGCAAAGGAACGCCTACGACGCGCTGGAAGCAAGCTGCGATACGAAATGGGACTTGCGGAAGATAACGTGGACTTCGGGTTTCGCGTGCTGAAGGTAGATTCGTCCAACATGAACGATGTGTACTACGTCCCCGACCGGGTGAAGCAGGGCGGCCTGTTCGATCAGATCGACAACATCCGTGAGGATCGCACACCAGAGGATCTGCTGTTCCAAGTGCTACTGGATTGGGGCGTGGATTTAAGCCTGCCGATTGTCCAAGAGACTGTTGAAGGTAAGTCTGTGTTTTTCGTCGACGGTAACGCGCTGGCGGCCTGCTTTGACAATGGCATCAACGAAGAGCTCGTTAAGAAAATGGCCGCGAGTAAGCCACTTCGGGCCGTTTTCCGGGATGCGGGCTTCGTTAACGACAGCGTAAAAATCAATGTTGAGCAACTCTTCAAACTTGTCTCACCCAGCACAGAAGTGAAGACCATCTGAGGGAGCGACAAACCATGAAGATCAAATTCAAAAAGCAAATTTTTCAGACCAATTCTGTGGATTCAGTCGCCGACTGCTTCGTTGGCCAACCATTGAGTTCCGGTATCCAGTTTCGCATCGACCCCGGTCGGGCTACTCCGGACCTCGTTCTTCCATTCGAGGAGCAGGCAGGTTTCAAGAACGCAGCCGTAGTGATTCCCACGGCGACGTTATTGGCGAATATCCAAACGGTGCAGCGTCGCCAGAATTTGCCAGATTCGGCGTCGCTCGTCTCGACCAACGTCTGCCCGCTGAATCTCGACATTGAAATGGAAACCGGGACTGGCAAGACCTATTGTTACATCAAGACGATGTTCGAACTCAATCAACGGTATGGGTGGGGCAAGTTTATCGTTGTGGTCCCCAGTATCGCGATCCGCGAAGGGGTGCGAAAATCGTTCGAGATCACAGCCGAACATTTCCTCGAAGATTACAAGAAGCGCGCTCGCGTTTTCATCTATAACTCGAAAGAACTGCACAATCTGGAAAGTTTTTCTTCGGACGCTGGCATCAACGTCATGATTATCAACGTCCAGGCGTTCAACGCGACCGGGAAAGACGCACGCCGTATCTACGAAGAACTCGATGACTTTCAGTCACGCAGGCCGATTGATGTGATCAGCAGCAATCACCCGATCGTGATTCTCGATGAACCGCAAAAGATGGAAGGGAAGAAAACCGTCGATTCACTGGCGAAATTCAAACCGCTGATGATTCTTCGTTATTCGGCGACGCACAAGACCGTACACAACAAAATCCATCGCCTCGACGCCTTGGATGCCTACAACCAGAAGCTGGTGAAGAAAATCTCTGTTCGAGGCATTTCGGTCAAAGGTCTCAGTGGCACCAATGCGTATCTCTACGTCGGTGGCATCCAAATATCGAGCACCAAACCACCGATCGCCAAAGTCGAAATGGAGATCAAACAGGCCACGGGTATCAAACGCATCCAACGCATTCTGGGGAAGAACGACAACCTGTACGACTTGTCGGGTGGTCTCGACCAATACAAAGGTTTCGTGGTTGCCGACATTGACGCGAGGACGGATACCGTCAGTTTCACCAACGGGATTGAGTTGCAGGCGGGCGAAGCGACCGGGGATGTCAACGAAATGGCGCTACGCCGGATTCAAATCCGCGAAGCGATCCGTGCCCACTTCGAAAAAGAGCAGGAATTGTTTAGCCTCGGGATCAAAGTTCTCACACTCTTCTTCATCGACGAAGTGGCGAAGTACCGCCATTACGATGCGAACGGCGAGCAACCGGGTGAATACGCCAAGATCTTTGCAGAGGAATACCAGGACCAACTGCAAGAAAACTTGACGCTGTTTGGCGACGAGTATGACACGTATCTGAAGGGGATTCCGACGGACAAGACCCATAACGGATATTTCTCGATCGACAAGAAAACGAGTCGAATGGTGGATCCGGACATGAAAAAGACGGGTGACACCAAGGGCGAAACGGATGATGTGGATGCGTACGACCTGATCCTGAAAGACAAGGAACGACTGCTATCGTTTGCGGAACCGGTACGGTTCATCTTTTCGCACTCGGCACTGCGGGAAGGTTGGGACAACCCCAACGTGTTCGTGATCTGTACGTTAAAACACAGCGACAACACCATCTCGCGCCGACAAGAGGTGGGACGCGGAATGCGACTTTCTGTGAACCAGCATGGCGATCGCATGGACGATCCCGCCACCGTTCACGAAATCAATGTGTTAACGGTGGTTGCCAGCGAGAGCTATAAGGATTTCGTGAGTGCCCTACAACGCGATATCAGCGACTCAGTTTCGGCACGGCCACGCATCGCCAACGAAGCCTATTTCACCGGAAAAGTTTTCAAAACTCCGACGGGTGAGATGTCGGTAACACCCCAAATGGCCAAGCAAATCTACAAATATCTGATCAAAAACGACTTTGTGGACGATGCCGACAGGATCACCCCAGCCTACCACGACGCCAAACTCGAAGAGAAGCTCCCCCCGCTACCACCAGACCTCGCAAATCACAGCGAAGCTGTGTTTGCGTTAATCAATACGGTCTTCAGTGACGCGCAATTGCCGGATATCGGCAACGGCAGGAACGGTAAAATCAATCCGTTAGGGTCAAACTTTGACAAAAAGGAGTTTCAGGAACTCTGGAGTAAGATCAATCGCAAAGCGGCCTACACCGTGTTTTTCAAAACGCCAGAACTCGTCACGAAATGCGTCTCGACCCTCAATAAAGAGCTCAATGTGAGTCCGCTGCAATACACCATTCAGCGCGGCGAGCAACTCGACGAGGCAACGTATGAAGCCTTGCAGCAAGGGGAAACGTTCGCACTGCAACAAACAGAAACCGGATCGATGCGCACATCCATCCATTCGGCAGTCAAATACGATTTGATTGGCAAGCTCACCCAGCAAACGCAACTGACCCGGAGGACGGTTGCGGAGATCCTGCAGAAAATGAATTCTGCGGTATTCGCTCAATACAAGGTGAATCCGGAAGACTTCATCCAGAAAGCCGCCCGGCTGATCAATGAGCAAAAAGCGACCGTGATTGTCGAGCATCTCACTTACGACATGATCGATGAACGCCATAACAGCGACATCTTCACCTGTAAAAAGACGCACGACGATTTCAGCAAAGCGATGAAGACGAATCGGCACATTTACGATTACGTGTTCACCGATTCCAAGAACGAGCGCGAATTCGTCAAGGAACTGGATTCGAGTGTCGAGGTCGTCGTCTACGCCAAGTTACCGAAAAGTTTCACCATCCCCACGCCGGTCGGCAACTACAACCCAGACTGGGCGATTGCATTCCAGGAGGGGACTGTAAAGCACGTTTACTTCATCGCGGAAACAAAGGGCTCGATGTCTTCGATGGAGCTGCGAAAAATCGAAGAATGCAAGATCGACTGTGCTAGGAAGTTCTTCAAAAAGATCACCTCAGACCAAATCAAATACGACGTGGTCGACAGCTATGAAAAGCTGATGCAATTGGTGAAATAACAACTCGAAAGTTTAAAAGTGCTGAACGAAGTAACCACGCAAGCGCAACGTCAACTCACAGAACTCATCGGTCGGCGAAATGACAGTCATGGAAATGTCCAGTCGCATGAAATCATTTCCTCAAGAGAATTGAGCGAACTGCCAACTGACCTCACAAATCTCCTGTCGAAGAAACAAACCAATGATCTTAATGGAATTCTCCGGTCGCTGTACGAACTCGACAACAAGTTTGCCGGTACAAATACAATCGAAGCTGAAGTTTCCATCTGCGTTTCAGGCGATGCGGAGCTACTGTTTGAGGACTGTAGGAAGTGGTTTGCCAAATATGTTGAGCGTCGCTTGTTGAAGGAGCGACGACGCAACAAGTATCCGGCTTCGCATCGCTTCAATCAACTCTACACCGAGTTCCACGAGCTATTCAGCCCGCTATTTAATCGCCCTCAGTCGCTTGGCTACGTTTTCTTCGATGAGCCAAATAAACACGCCACGTTTCATTTTTTCGAAGCCATTTTTGCTCCGTTTTTCAGCCAAATTTATCCGAATCACAAACTGCGAGACCCGAAACTCGACTGGCCACGCCGCGAGAAGGATCGCTTTGTAAGTGAAGCCCACCAAGCTGAGTTGCTTCTTCGTTTGTTTGCAGGTCAGCAACGGTGGAATCTTAATCGATTCTATCCTTTTCTTGAGGTGACCGCTAAAGTTTCGAAAATTCGCTCGTCAGCAAATGTTCATCGCCTCAAAGCCGCCATTGAATTGAAGAACGAGCTTGCGCAGGTTGCTGCTGATATCAGAGCGATGAGACCGTTGCTTGTCGGGGGAAATCCGAACGCGTTCGTGGCAGACATTGGAAGTCATTTCATTGGATTGCAGTGGTCGCTCCGCTTCGGAATCGCAACGCTTTGCATCGGTGCAACACGCGAAGAAGTCGTTCGAGAGGTGAACATGCCCGGAATAGGCGCCGCATCACTACCAATCGCAACGGTTCATCAGGACGGGCATTTGTCGGACGTCACCTGCCCTTGGTTCACAACATCAAATTGGAAGAATCCCGACGCATGGGCGATTAACTTGGCGGTACTCGAATTTGTGCGTGATTTCTTATTTGAGAAATACGACAAGATCGATTTGAATGCAATCCGCGTCAAAGGCCGCACGGGCGAATACACTGAAGAGGAAGAGGTACAGGTCCTTGCAGTTGAATCTTTCGATCTCGAACTCGGTGAATCGACTTCCAGCATTCGAACGGTCGACGTTGAAGACCGCGAATTCCGAATCGTTTCGAGTCTTAAGCGAAACACGTTTCTGTCTCGTTTGAAAAAATTCGGATGCGACTGGATACCTTCGAAAGGAAGTCACATCAAAGTTCGTCGCGATGACCATTCATATCCACTTTCTTTAAGGGACGAATACAATCCCTACATCCAAAAGGACTGCCTGCGTGCGCTGGGGATTTCAACCCAAGAATGGGTAAGCAAATGACATTGGGTTGGCGCGCATAGTGTAACGATTCACGACAGGCTACGAATGAGTGCAATGCAAGTGATCCAGCGTGACGGGGCAGGGTGGCACTGCTTTGGAGTCTTCGGAAAAGCAGTGGTTTTTGTTTTTTCCGGATCGTCTGGAGGCACGAGATTCTCAAACCGGGGGCGTCGAATTCGTGGTGGCGGGCAAAGATTCGTGCGACGGGTTGTCCCAA
>CAITIF010000764.1 GCA_903892365.1 uncultured Pirellula sp.
GACTTGGCCGGAAGACTCGCAACGGCACGTACTCATCACTCCTTTCGTACAACTTGCTCAGAACCCGCCAGTAATATCCGGCCGCAATCACCGCATTGAACGCCATCAGAATCGCCATCGCAATACTCAGACCGTCTTTGGTTCCTGCTGCAATGGTGCCCATAAACACCAGAAACTTCGCCCAAAAACCAGCCGTCAGCGGCAAGCCGATCATGCTGATCAAGCAAACGGTCATTCCCACCGATGCAGCCGGGCGACGATAAAACATCCCCGACAAGTCACCTATCAACTGAGTCTTACCGCCAGCCGCTTCGATCTCACCCAGGCAAGCGAAGAATCCAAGCGTCATGGCTGCATATGCGGCCAAATACGAATAAAGAACGTTGGGCTCTGCATTCTCGCGAAGCAGCGCGGTCATCGCCAACATCAAATAACCAGTGTGTGCCACGCTCGAGTAAGCAAGCAATCTTCTTAAATTGTTCTGAGCCGATGCAAAGAAGTTGCCGACCAACATGGTCAACGCGGAGCATACGAACAAGACCGGAACCACAATCTCGATCGTTTGAGAATTAAGTCCCGTTCCCATAACACGAATCAAAGCAACGAAGCCAGCAACCTTCGGTAAATAACTCATAATACCAGCCATGGTCAGGCTTGTTCCATCAAACACATCAGGAGCGTAAAAATGGAACGGAACCGCCGTGACTCGGAATGCCAGACCGCACATCACCAAAACCAGAGCGAGTGAAGTAAGTCGACCGGCCCCAGAAAAGTTGCTCTGAATCACTTGCAAGTTCGTAGACCCTACGAAACCATACAAATAGCTCACCCCAAGCAAAAAGAAACTGGAAGCGAATGCACTCAGCAGAAAATACTTGATCGTCGCTTCAGCACCTGCGTTATCACCCTTCACAATACCCAACAACACATAAGTTGGAATGCTGATCAATTCGAGCCCCAGAAACAGCGAAACAAGATCGTTGGACGCTCCGACGACAGGCACCGCACCAATCATCATCAAAAGCCCGCCGTAGTATTCGCCCAAATGGGAACTGGGGGCTGTCGACCAAGACATCAGCACCAAGATCAACCCACCTAACAATGCTAATCTCTCCGAGGCCAACGCCGCATCGTCGAACCGAAACATACCTTGCCCCAGTTCGACAGGTACCGCCCTCCAATAGCCAAAAACACCTGCAACCACCAACAAGGCTAACGAGATAATAGCCATGTAAGTTCGCTGACCGTGCACATCCCGATTCGAACCCGTCTTCAACAACAGCGAGGCTGCCATCAGTACAGACCCACCCAAGACAAGCGTCAAGGCGGGCAACATCAGGGTCAGCGACGATTTAATGGTTTGTAGTGTGTCCACGGTTTACGCCAAAATCTAAAACTAGTTGAAGGGGTGTCTGCCTGCTGCCAAGATGACCTCGGAGCAATTGTGTTGATGTAGAAGCCAAACTACTTTGTTTGAGCAAGCGTATCGACTTCCGGGTGAATCGCTTTTGAACTTGGCTCCGAAATCCGAACAATTCGTTTCACATCTTGCTCAAACAGGTGGATCGAATCTTGAGGACGGACGCCAATGTACAGACAGACAAAAGCCATTGCCAAAAGCGGACCGAACTCGCGCACCGACAGGTCTGTCGAAATCAAAAGAGCGTTTCTTGTTTTGGTCGGCCCCGAACTACCAAACAGAACTCTTTGGACAATCCGCAATCCGTACCATGCACCCAAGACAGTACCCAGTACTGCAATCGCAACAAAGATTCCTGATACGCGTATCATTCCGGTCATGGCTAGCAGTTCTCCAACGAACCCATTCAAGCCCGGTAAACCAGCTCCTGCAAGCGTGAAGAAAACCAGTAAGACGCTCAGTTTTGGATAAAGGGATGCGAAGCCCTGGTCCTGTGCATCCAACGAAACTTTCCCTTGCCTTTGTTCAAGCATTCCTAGCAAAAGAAACATACCACAGGTGATGATTCCATGATTGAACATCTGGATCGTTGCACCCGATAGCCCTTCGCTATTCATGGACATGAGCCCCAAAGTGATGAAACCTACGTGACTGATGGAGCTGTAAGCCAATACCTTCCTCAAGTCCGATTGGGACAATGCTACCATCGCGCCATAAACAATTGCTAATGCCCCAAGCCCACCAAACAACATTTGCCCTGTTGTTGAAAGAGCCAAGGGAGTTAAGGGAATCACGATTCGAATGATTCCAAAGACCCCAAGTTTTGCGACTACCGAAGCGATCAACGCTGTCGTGTTAGGGTGAGCTGCTGCATAAGTTGTCGGCAACCAGGTGTGCAGAGGCAAGATGGCAAGCTTGATTCCGAACCCTAAAAGCAACAGCAGAACAATCCAACCTTCTTTTTCCATCAACATCGGGATTGCCGACTTGTCGCCACCCACGGAGGCGTTGATAGCGGCCTGCTGGGTTTCATTGGCTATCGCAGACAATGCTTCCAAGGAAACGGTAGACGCTCGATCTGGCGTGTCGGATTGCAAAGCGATCCCGATCAATCCCAAAACCATGGGCACGCTACCTACGAGGGTGTACAGCAAGAACTTACGTGAAGCTTGTTGCGACTCCTTTTTGTTACCCCAACCGTTGATCAACAGGATCAAGGGAAGAAGCACTGCTTCGAAAAACAGGTAGAACGAAAGCAGGTCCATCGAAAGAAACACACCAAGCAGCATGGACTGCGTAATCAGTACCAGTGCCAAGTAGCCCGCCAATCGTTCCTTGATCTGAATCGTTGCCATCACCATCGTTGCAAAACCAACGATGCCGGTAAGCAGTACCATGAGCGCACCGATGCCGTCCGAACCGAATTGAAGCTGCCATTGGACGGGATGCCCCCCAACGGAAACTGGCAATCGAATTTGCAACCATTCGGGAGCAAAGCTAACGCGTGATTGAATGGTGGCTTCTTTCAGTGCGTTCTCGGCGTCTGTTGCACCTAGGACCTGGAACAGAAGCAAGATGCTCAATCCAAGCACTAAAGCCGAAGCGCCTAAAGCCAAGCCGACCATCGACTCGCCTTTGCTGCCAAAGATAAAAATCCCAATGCCGATAAACAGTGGGA
>CAITIF010000765.1 GCA_903892365.1 uncultured Pirellula sp.
CCTCCCCTTCCTGCTGCACCCCTAGCTCCGTCGCAAAACCATGCAGTGCCAAAAAGCTAGTCCACGCAAGAACGGAAATAACAACAAGAACAGATCGCGACATTATAGCTTTCGCCTTTGATGTCGCATGGCTTCGGTGACTTCATCCAACAGTGTCAATCGACCGCCATAGGTTTTCTGAAGATTCTCCGGGGTGAACACGTCTTTGACAAAGCCGTGCGCAACAACTCGCATATTGAGCAGCACTACGTAATCGAAGTACTCCGCAACGGTTTGTAAGTCGTGGTGAATGACAACAGCCGTCTTTCCGCGTGCCCTCATGTCGCGAAGTACGTCGACGATGGCCCGTTCCGTGGAAGCGTCCACGGCAGCAAACGGCTCGTCCATCAAGTACAGATCCGCATCCTGCACCAACGCCCTCGCTAAAAAAGTTCGCTGCTGTTGGCCACCGGACAATTGACTGATTTGGCGATTCGCAAGGTCCGCCATACCCACTCGCCGAAGGGCTTCCATGGCTGCTTGCCGATGCTTTTTGCGAACCGGAAAGCACCAGCCAATCTCTCGGTACAACCCCATCGTGACCACATCCAAGGCATCGACAGGAAAGTCCCAGTCGACCGATTCTCGTTGAGGCACATAACCAACCCGCCCCCGATTGTCTGAATACGATTCTCCGAAAACCTTGATTCGCCCCGATGCTCTCGGAATCAAATCCATGACGGCTTTCAATAGAGTGCTTTTGCCAGCGCCATTCGGACCGATGACTCCTACCAACGAGCCTGCTGGTAAATCTAAACTAACGTCCCATATCACTGGCTTGCGGTGATAAGCTACGGTCAAGTCGTCGATCGATAACGGGATGGCGTTTGATGCCGTGGCACTAGATTCGGATAATTTGTTGTTCATGGATTAGCTGTACGCAAGAGCTCGATCGTGGTTTTCATACCCAGTACCTTCCAATCACTTTGCAGCAATTCTCACTTTTCGGGAATATGGACCGTTTTGAGCTTACCATGCAACCCTCGCTCGGGCGCTTCGCCACCTAGGGATCGAGCTACCAATGTGATGTTGTGATCCAACATCCCGATATAAGTCCCTTCATAGTCTCCCTGTTTCCCCATCGCATCGGAATACAATTCACCGCCGATATTGATATCCTTGCCGCGACTGCGAACCCCCTCCACAATCGCCTCTACATTCTTGCGTGGGACGCTGCTTTCCACAAACACAGACCTTACTCCCTTCTCAACGATCAGGCTGACCAAATCGTTGATCCGTTGCAACCCAGCTTCTGATTCGGTCGACAAGCCTTGGATACCCTGCACTTCCAGCCCATACGCTCTTCCGAAGTAATTGAACGCATCGTGCGAAGTGATCAGGATCCTCTGATCGCGAGGGATCGATCCAAGAGCCTTCTTTCCATACTCATGCAATTCCGCCAGTTGCAATTGATACGCTTGGCTGTTTTGGCGGTATTGATCGGTATGGGCTGGATCCAATTTGGACAACGCGGTTGCAACCGCTTCTCCCCCCCGTGACCAAGCATCCACATCCATCCAAACATGAGGATCCAAGTGGCCCTGAAAATCCTCCGGCTCCAACAATTTGCTCGCTTCAATCTGTTCAGTCACTGCGACTACCGGCTTACCTCGAGCGACCTTAACCAACACATCCGACAATTTGCCTTCCAGCATCAAGCCGCTGTAAAAGACAATCTCACAGTCCAATAACTTTTGCACATCATCCCGCGTAGCTTTGTAAAGATGAGGGTCAATTCCAGACCCCATGACCTGAACAACCTTGACGTGCTCCCCCCCTACATTTCGAACCAAGTCAGCCACCATGCCAACCGTCGCCACAGCCACAATGGGATATTTGCCCTGATACCCTCGGTCCGTGGTTTTTGGCCCCTCGCGTGTCATCGAGGGATCTCCGCACCCCAAAAGGAACGCCAAACCCACCATCAAAAGAAATAGCTTATTCAACCGATTTTTCGACAAACCTGAACTCCCATTCTCGGATTGCAAGCAACCCATTTTGTCAACTACGCCTCATTCCGACATCCTTGTGCCCCCCTGAATTGTAGCCAATGCTAAATTTCACGCAAGGCAAGTACAAACACAGCGGTGACGTCAACTTGTGAGAACGAGCAAGTTACATGAGAATAAGAAAATTCAAGGTGACCTAACGTGTCACGGTGAATTGCCAGACTAGGACTAATTCAATGCATATATTGAATTTTCAAGAAGCAAAGCCTCGCAAGGACGTTTTCGAACCATGGCAACGACTAAAATCCCGCTCCGACAACGTGGCACTTTGTTCGCACAATCGCAGGCAATTCGGTCAACCTTTCTCGGCTGGTCGAAGCCGATACTTCACTCCGCCTGTGACTTTCTTCAGCTCCAGTACACTCGCGGTCATAATTGGGACATGGATCGATGCCTTCTTGTGCTACCTGGTTCATTTGCAGGACGTAAGCTGACCCAATTGATGGCCGTCCGCGCGAAGGAGCAGTCGCTGGTCCTGCGTCCACCGGAATTGCTGACGCTAGGAACGCTTCCAGAGAAGCTGTACACTGCCAAATTGCCTTTCGCAAGCGATCTCGAACAAGTTTTGGCCTGGACCAAAGTCCTTCGCCAAGCCGATCGCGACATGTTGACCCCGCTTTTATTTGAAGTGCCCGATTCCAGCGAATTGCGACCCTGGATGGACCTGGCGAGAATTCTCAGCTCATTGCATCGCGAACTTGCTTCCGATCTAGTGGACTTTGAGGACGTTGCAACGGAGCTCAAAGGCACAGTGGAAGAAGTCCGCTGGAACATTCTCGCCAAGGTGCAACGGGCCTACTTGGACGAGCTCCATACTGCAGGACTTTGGGATATTCAGTCTGCTCGCCGATTTGCAATCGATCACAAAGAAGTTCAGACTGATCGCGAGATTATCCTGGTTGGAGCCGTGGACTTGAATCGAGCACAACGCCGTTTTTTGTCGCACGTGGCTGAAAACGTTCATGTGCTGGTCGGTGCACCAACCTCGTACGCTTCCGGATTCGGCGACGACGGAACTTTGGTGCCTGATTACTGGCAAGACATTGAAATCCCCATCCAGGAATCGCAATTGCACGTCCGTTCGACCGCCGAAGATGCCGCCAATGAGTTGGCGTCGCAGCTCGCGGACCTAGGCAACTCCTACTCCGTCCGAGACATCACGCTTGGTATTCCTGACGCCAAAATTGTTCCAGCGCTTCAAGAGACTTTAGGTCGAGTTGGAATACCTCTTCGGTATGGACCTGGTACATCGGTCATCCAGTCTCCTCCCATGCACCTGATCGAGCTCCTTGGCGAATATCTGGTCGATGGATCCATCGATATCTTCAATAGCTTTATTCGCTTGCCGTCGATTTACGATTGGTTGCAACGCCCTTGCAACAGGGAAGGATCACCGGCAGCGCTTCCCACCGACTTCCTGACCAAGGTAGATTCGTACATCGAGTCGACTTTGCTGCGAAGCGTCAACGCTCCTGAATGGCCTGAAGGGGCAAACAAGGCAATCGTCCTTCAAGTGGTCGAACGCCTGGAATCCCTTTTAAAACCCCTTCGGATGATCAATGCAAATCTGTCCCAGTGGTCTGCTCCGCTCCGGAACGTGCTGAGCGAGCTTTACCAAAACGTTCAATTGGATAGCCACGGCGTCTCTGGCAACATAACGCTCCGGGCCTGCAGTGAAATCAACGAAGCGTTAACGAAGTTATCGGAGCTGCCAAAAAACTTGGATGCTGTCGCTACGTTTCAGGAGACCATGACGTGGCTTCATAACCAACTGGAAACGACCAACGTTCCACCCATCGTGGATGAAACGGCCATCGAGATGTTGGGCTGGCTAGAGCTGACGCTGGATGACGCACCCGTCTTAATGCTGACCGGGATGCACGACGGAATTGTTCCAGAAAGTGTCAACGGCGATGCATTCTTGCCAAATCAATTGCGCAGTTCCTTGGGCTTGATGGACAACGCGCGTCGTTATGCTCGGGATGCATACGCGATGCTGGCCATGCTGCACACTCGCGAACATCTGGAACTGGTACTAAACCACTTGAGCCTTGATGGGGATCCTCAGACCCCAAGCCGCTTGCTTCTCGCAGTGCCTTCAGACTTACTGGCGCGACGCGTGAAACTACTACTAAATCCAATGGAAACAAGCTTAGACCAACGGATCGCGAGCACTTGGGTCCCACAGCAATTGCAGACCGCCATTCCGATTCCTGTCCCACGTTCCGATGCGGTTGTCCGGGACATGGCGGTCACCGACTTCAAAAAATACGATCAATGCCCCTATCGCTTCTATCTCAATCGAATCGAAAAAGCTCGGCCTTTTGAACATGAACGACTCGAGCTGGATGGTGGCGGATTTGGTGATCTTCTCCACATTTGCCTGGAAGGGTTGTTCGGATCTCCCGTTGCGAGCTCCACGGATTCGGACGCGATCGCAGCTTGGCTTAGCGACCAGCTCAAGGCGACCGCTCGAAAACGATTCGGTGTTCGTCTGTCCCCGGCCCTGCAAATCCAGCTCGAACAAGCCGAACGTCGACTCGCGGCGTTCGCCGTCCATCAAGCCGCACAAGCTGCAGCGGGCTGGCGAATTCTTCACATCGAACACCAAGTCTCGAAGACCGACGGTATCTCGCTTGATATCGATGGCAAACCCATGATCGTGCATGGACGAATCGACCGAATCGACTTCCATGAGGAAGATGGTCGCTATGCCGTTTGGGACTACAAGACAGGAGACCGAGCTGGAAAACCGACAGAAGCTCACTTGAAGCAGAACGGAACCTGGACGGATTGGCAACTGCCATTATATGGATTGCTGATTCAAACCCTTGGCATCCAGGATCTCAGCCAAGTGCAATTCGGCTACATCCTACTCCCCAAAAATCCTGTCGATACTCAGTTCATCGTCGCCGACTTTACAGAGGATCAACACAAGGCTGCTCTCGAATCGGCAAAAGCTCTGGCACGCAATGTAATGAATGGGGTCTTTTGGCCACCCAAGTACAAGTCGATTCCTGTCGATGATGACTACGGTGCCATCACACAACTTCCTGTCGTGCGTCGCTGGAGCGAATCGCTAGCTGCCACTGAAACTTCCTCCCGATCGGAAACCAACGCCGCATCGGATGACTCCAAATCCGTAACCGTAGTCACTCCGGCTCGTGAAGAATTGAAGTCGAAGTCTGCCGCAGAACCAACTGCTGAACCCCAGACCGCTGAACCCGAGACCAAGGGGCGGCTCAAGGATGCTATCAACAATCGCTCAAAACGATCGGAAAAACCACCCTCCAAACTGCAGCTCGAAGTGCATCGCGCAGCCGGAGAAGCAGATCCAGATTGGTTTACACCACAAATGATTCTGGCATCTGCCGGAACAGGCAAGACATACAGCTTGGCGTCGCGAGCAGTACGACTTCTGTTCACCGACCAAGAACTAGACTCGATCCTTGCAACGACGTTTACTAGGAAAGCCGCCGGGGAGATTTTGCATCGAGTTCTTTCGTGGCTGGCCGATGCAGTGGAAGATCCATCTGGATTCGATCGTCTCGCAATGGTTCTTCATCCGCTCGAAATCACCAGCGACACAGTGCGTTACCAACTTGGCCGACTCTGTTCGCATCTCCATCGTTTTCGAGTGAGCACGCTCGATAGCTTTTACTCGCAACTGGCGAGATCGTTCGCATTGGAGCTCAAGCTGCCTCCAGGCTGGACCCTATCGGATACCTTTCAGTCAGAACAGATCCAACACGAAGCCGTTAGCCGAATGTTCGATACGATGGATCGCTCGGCCCTTCGATCTCTCGTTTCGCAACTCTCTAAGGGGGACGCAGGTCGCAGCATCCGACGCGAGATTGAAAATGTGGTTGCATCTGGGTACGAATTGTTTCGCAGAACTCAAGAAGAGGCCTGGAGTCAACTCCATGTGCCAACGGGACCGAAACCCGAACAAGTGGATGAGGCTCTTACGACATTTCAGTCATCGCATGTGGAACATAAAAACTACCCAGGCGCCCGCGACAGACTGATCGAGAAATTTCAATCTTGCCAATGGACTGAATTCCTTGGACAAACTCTGGTCCGTAATTGCGACAAAGAAGTCCCCAAGTACTATTCCAAAGAGCTACCGGCACAGGCGGTCAGCGCCCTTGAGGTCTTAGCCAAAAAAGCCGCAGTTGAGGAGCTCGCGAGCCGTCGAGCTCAAAACGAAGCAGCCTTTCGCTTGCTGCAGAATTACCATACGCAACTCGAGTGGGTGAAGGCTCGAAAACGGATCGTAACCTTCGACGATATCGCAGAACGCTTATCGTCCTGGATGCAAGAAACGGTTGGCAAACACCGAAACAAAGAAGACCAACCTCAAGAGGGAACTGCAACCAAAGATTCCAAGAATGCAGATGCAACTTCCGATGACGCCGACTCATCGAAACCAGATACTACCGACCTGAAAAGCATCGCGTATCGTCTCGATTGCCCCGTGAACCATCTGTTGTTAGATGAATTCCAAGATACCTCGCCCATGCAATGGGATATTATCAAGCCCTTTGCCGAAGCGATCGTACAAGGGTCAGCAAAAACAAACTCTTTCTTCTGCGTTGGGGACAGCAAACAAGCTATCTATAGCTGGCGCGGCGGCGTATCCGAAATTTTTGAATCCGTCGGAAGACAGATTGACCGAGTTCGACAGGAGAAACTGGTCAAGAGCTTCCGAAGCTCCCCGATCGTTATCCAATTCGTGAACGATGTTTTCACCCAACTAGCCAAGCACCCTAAGTTCTACAACGAAGACGAGGAAGATTCGGAGACCTTAGATAACACCACGGTGTCCGATTGGATCGAACGCTATTTTACCCAACACGAGACATCCAAAACCAACCTTCC
>CAITIF010000766.1 GCA_903892365.1 uncultured Pirellula sp.
GATTCCCGAAATCATTCGAAAAAGTGCTGCGTGAATTCGACGATTTCATTGTATTCCTCGCGATCGAAAACCCACGGAAATAACTCTTGTCCCCCAAAAAAGCCAAGGACTATCCCTGTTAGGGAAGCCCCGACAAAACCTGGCCAGATGCGAAACTATTGGCAATCCTCGCCCCCTTGCTCGAGAAGCCTCCTACGTTGCTGGATGCTCTTGGCCAATATGTCTGCGATCCAATTCCGTGCTGCCACGTATTGGCGGGCTCAGCTACAATAGCCACTTGTCCCCTGCGAGTCCCGCTTCCCAACAACACGAACGCATTAGGAATTTTGATCTTGGCAACTGCCCCTTTAACGTACCATGATGATTCGACGGTTCTGATTATCGGTGTTGGCTTGATGGGTCAGCATATGGCTTCTCATGTCCTGCAGTGGATCAAACCGAAAAAATTGATTTTGATCGACCATTCGCAAACCATTGGGGTTGGGACCACCAAAATGGCATTGGTGGATTTCGCGAAGGGATTGTCCGACGCAAATCCGGGCGCTACCGAAGTTGTCGCGGAATCGGTGGACATCACCAGCGAAGAAGCCGTTCACGGTTTCTTTTCAAGGCATCCTGGAATCCGCTACTTCATGCATACCGCAGGCATCTCGCCCAAACCTTTAACTCCGCCGGAAGAACTGACCAAGGAGGATGTGATGGGCGCGTGCGAAGTCAACCTGTGGGGGGCGCACAATGTTCTCAAGCATGGCGTGAAGACTGGGGCGTTTGGAAAAGGTACACGCGGTGTGATCGTGCTATCCACTTCGGCAACGGTCGGTGCAGAAGGTCGTGCCAGTTCGGCGTACGAAGAATCAAAAGGTGGCCTGTTGAATTTCCTAAGGCTTCAATCGAGACACTTCGTCGAAAAGTACGGCGTCATCTTGAATGGCCTAGCGCCTTCACCACTGCGAGGCCCCATGGCAGCTCAGAATCCTACCAGCGCGGGACGATTGCAAGCGGTCGAAGATGCGATGCCCATGGGCGGTTTGACCGAACCCAAGCACATCTCGGCAGCGACCATGTACTTTTGGGCCCAAGAGTGTTGGTGCATGGGTGAAGTTTTGACCACCGACGGAGGCTATACAAAGCATCGGCCTATCTACGGTGCATTGAGCCCAAGCTAAGCGGTGCATTGAGCCCAAGCTAAGCCACACGTTTAGCGATTTGGGATAAGATCGTTTTTGATTAGCCGAACTCGTTCGAATTTCGAGGGCAGCTTTTATGCTGCGGTGAAGAAATGGAATCGATGTCTGTTTTTGGCGTCCGATTCGACAACTGATTTTCCAAGTGGCGGGAAGACGTAGGGGCGAAACAAATCCATGCCCCGAAGTTGATCAAACGGGAAAGGGGCTCGATCGGGAGTGTCGTTCCAACCATAAACCAGCAACCCTTGTGGACGCAGGGCTCGAT
The DNA here is from genome assembly GCA_903892365.1 of uncultured Pirellula sp. Taxonomy (GTDB): domain Bacteria; phylum Planctomycetota; class Planctomycetia; order Pirellulales; family Pirellulaceae; genus JBKCUI01. The sequence continues at coordinate 1,453 of CAITIF010000766.1, forward strand.
GGATCCCTGCGTGAGTCCGTTGCAGAGCGTCCATAGTGTTCAGGCCAAAGCCATAAACGCCGTTAAAGACAACCGCATCCAACGAACCTTCGTCGAAATGATCGGCGATGTTCTCGCAAGTATCGCAGATATGCCGCGATGCGCCATAACGTGATTCGGTGGGACAGAGTTCCATCGTGGTGAATTCTCGATCCTGGAAAATTCGCGGGTAATGCAGGGTATACCATGCACAACCCACGAATAGAATTCGCTGCATCGAGCTGTCTCGCAATAGTTCCGCAAAGACA
>CAITIF010000767.1 GCA_903892365.1 uncultured Pirellula sp.
AAAGTTGACTGATCTTCGCAAAGCTTGACTTTAAGCTTGTGTACAGTTCTTGGTAAACTGGGAAAGCTTCGTCGTACTTCTTTTGGCTCGTCTTCTTGGGCGGAACACGATCGGTGACTCGGATAGTAGCTTTGCAAGCTTCCTCGATATTCTTGTAGGCGCCATCGCCCACCGCCGCTAGCAAAGCAACCCCGTAGGCAGGTCCTTGTTCCGCGTTAATGGTGCAGGCCTTTTGTCCGAAAGCATCCGCTAGAATCTGCTTCCAGAGTGGGCTCTTCGCCCCGCCGCCACTGACGCGAATCTCCTTCACTGGCACATCCAGTTGACCCAAGATCGCAAGGCTTTCCCTTAATGAAAAAGCGACCCCTTCCATGACAGAACGAGCCATGTGACCGCGCGAATGTTTGTTCGTCAGGCCTATAAAGCACCCTCGAGCGTTCGGGTCGGCATGCGGAGTTCTTTCGCCTGCCAGATAGGGCAAGAAGAATAAGCCTTCGCTGCCTGCAGCCACTTTTTCCGCTTCCTCATTGATCACTTGGTAAGGATCGACACCTTTCTTTTTGAGGAGTTCCGTGCACAAGTTATTGACGAACCATTGCAAAGAACCCGCAGCTGACAGCGTCACACCCATCATGTGCCATTTTCCATGCACCGCATGGCAGAACGTATGCAGGCGACCTTGTGTGTCGTATTGAGGAGAATCGCTATGGCAGAACATAACGCCGGATGTTCCGAGTGATGCAGTCAAAATGCCCTGCTTAACGATTCCATTGCCGACTGCACCCGCGGCGCAATCGCCAGCGCCACCAACCACTTTGCATTCTGGCGTCAATCCTAGCTCGATCGCTACCTCTGGCAACAAAGTTCCTGTGACTTGTTCCGATTCGTAAACCGTAGCCAAGATCGATGGATCGATCTCCAACTTGCTCAGAAGCTCTTTCGACCAAGTTCGCTTCTTAACATCCAGCAGCAGCATTCCACTGGCATCGCTTGCGTCGGTAGCGAATTCGCCCGTAAGCCTACGTCGAACATCATCTTTTGGAAGGAGCAGATGCTTTAGGGCTGCATAGTTTTTTGGTTCATGATTGCGTAGCCACAGCAGCTTAGGGGCGGTAAACCCGGTCAGCGCGGGGTTGGCAACCATTTCGATCAATGCCTCGCGGCCCCCTGCTCGACGCGTGATTTCTTCACATTCGGCGACGGTTCGCTGGTCGTTCCAGAGAAGAGCGGGGCGAATTACTTTTCCTGCTTTGTTCAAGAAAACCGAACCGTGCATTTGTCCCGAAAGACCGATGGATTTGACATCCCCCTTTTTTACCTTGCTGGCCTTCATGACTCCTTGGATCGTTTTTTTGACGGCTTGCCACCAATCTTCAGGATTTTGCTCCGTCCACAAAGGCTTTGGCATACTCAATCCATACTCCGCGGACGATTCTGCGATAATCGATCCCGTTTCGTCGATCAGCAGGCTCTTGGTTCCTGAGGTGCCTATGTCAACGCCAATGTAGTAAGCCATGTTGTTTTCCCGTATCAAAAAGTTCTTCCGTTCAAGCCAAATTGTCCTGGCGACTTTAGCTGTTTATGCCAAATGAACCGATACTATACTATTGCCGAACGACATTAACAGCCCGGGATTTTGCGACGATCGCTGATTGGGTAGGGCGTTTGGAAAACGAAGGAATTTAGGTCATTCATGTTTTTGCTAAGAATTGCAACTGTCCTGATACTTTGCCTAGCGTTTGTTGGATGCGAGCCTAAGCCCACCCCCCCAGTCGATGATTCAACCGCCGTACAAAAAGAAAGACCACCTCTGCGCGTATGGATTGTCGATGCGCCCGAGCTTGAAAAGGAACTGCTGATTCGCTGGCGAGCCTCTTCGGACCAAGCGCTTGCGATTGAAAATGTTTCATCCAAGGATTTGTTTGATGGACGAGCATTTGCCTTCGACACGATTCTCTTTCCCGGGAACTTATTGGGGGACATGGTCGAACGAGATATTGTCAGCAAGTTGCCCTCGCAAGTGACCATGCAAGGCACTTCCCCATCAAGCTCGAAATCAACCCAGCCAGGTTCACGCGAAGAATCGTCCTATGAGTCCCAGGAGGACGTATCCAAGAACTGGCCAGACCGATTTCGAAACATTGCATCTTACGCGGGAAAGCTTTATGCCGTTCCGTTGGGCTCCAATGCGATCGCGATGGTATCCAAGGGGATGGACGTTGATTCCTTGAGGGAATTGCAGAACAACATGGCAATGCCACAGGGGACCACGGCTAAATCGCTCGAATTGTGGGAGTCGTGGTTACGAAGTATCGAATCAGTTGCTGAAGTTTCCAAGTCGGAAGATTTGCTGTCTGCCAAAATCGAGAAGGCTGGCGAACTAGAAAAGCAAAGATTGGTCGATCAATTTCTTTGGGTCGCATCCACGACCGATAAGCAACGCCGCGGCCTTTTTGACTTGGCGAAAATGCAATCTCGTTTGAAAGAACCCGAATTCATCTATTCCGTCAAAGTATTAGCTCGCTTGGCACGTTTGTTTCCAGAGGCGGTCTTTTCTTCGGCAGAAAATGCTTGGGCTGCTACTAAGGCTGGTCCGAAAGACTCCAAGTTCATCGCACTGGGTTGGCCAGCTGCTTCCTCACGTCAGAACGATTCGCAATCCGACAGCCCTTCAGAAGCTGATGTCAATGTTCAAGTTGTTCCTATCCTGTGGAACCCCAATCGTGGATTGGTTGCTTCTATCGGAAAAGGGACTCGTCAGACGTCGGTTTCTATCCAGTTCCTGCGATGGTTATCCTTACCGGAGCAACGTGAAGCATTGCGAAGTGTTTGCTCTCGGGTCGAACTTTTGGCGGACCAACCCGACCGGAACATTGTTCGCGATGATTACCAAAAGTACTCCGTCGCATTAAATCGCCCTGTTCTGCAGGACGGCATGCCATGGTCGTTGCGATTGGTTCATTCCCTGGACTACCGGGAAACGCTTGCCGATGCGTTGATGCGAGCCATAAGAACACCGGACCAGGCGGACAAAATCATGGCGGAATGTTCTCAAAAATGGAACGAGCTGACAGAATCATTTGGGAAGGACAAGCAACTGAGCTCGGAAGAGCGATCGCAGGGATTTCAAAAGTAGCTCAGCTAGCGATCGGGGGATACGACGATGTACTTCTTGATCGCAGCGAATCGAGCTCCCTTAATGCCTCGAATCGTACTGATCTGGTCTACGGATGAAAATCGACCTTGGCTAGCGCGTAGATTCAGGATCTCGTCAGCAAGTTTGGGGCCGACCCCTGGAAGTAGATTGAGTTCCGCATGAGTTGCATGATTCAGGTCGACGACAAAATGTGACCTGCTGAATTCAAGATTATTCTTCTGAACCGAATCGGCAACGTAAGCGACCGTGCAGATGACGACCGCAATGATCAAGACGATACCTAAGGAGCGATTGCGTATGCGAAAGAACTCC
>CAITIF010000768.1 GCA_903892365.1 uncultured Pirellula sp.
AACCCGAGTATTGACATTGATGAAGGTCGACGTGACGCCATCTGTATGGAAGGAATAAACTTGTGATGTTCGATCCACTCCGCAGGAAGGATGCGGATATCCTAGGAACGAATACGGACGCTCTACGTTAAAGGAACAAACCATCAGAATTCTCAGTTGTATTAGCCTTCTTGCGCTCTGGGCGTCCGCCGTGAGCGCGCACGAACCGGCAGATTCCAAACCGACCGAAGATTGGGTCTATATCCAGAACACCGATCTACGTGTTGGACTCTTGCGATCGCACGGTGGCGCGATCGCACACCTTTCGTCGCAGATATCCGACTTCAATACGCTCAACCACTACGATCACGGTCGATTGGTTCAGCAGTCCTACTACGGTAATGAAGACGGATCACTTTGGGTCGACAAGCCGTGGTGTTATAACCCCGTGCAAGGCGGAGACTACAAGGGTAACGCCGCAATTGTCCTCGAATTCAAGTCGACGGAAACATCCGCTTACGTCAAGACAACGCCACGGCATTGGGCTTCGGGAGAATTGGTCCGTGAATGCACGATGGAACAATGGGTGGACTTGGATGGACCTGTTCTCCGAGTTCGCTACCAGTTCACTTACAATGGTGTTACGACTCACAAGGCTCGTCACCAAGAAACCCCTGCCGTATTTGTTTCCCCCAAGCTGTCCACCCTGATCACCTACTCCGGCGAACAACCTTGGACCTCAGCGCCGTTGTTGCGAAAAGTTCCTGGTTGGCCCAATGAGTCTGTAACACTTTCGGAAGGTTGGGCGGCCTATGTTGACGATGAAGGAAATGGAGTTGGTGTTTACGTCCCAGGCACTTCGGAAGCGACGTGCTATCGGTTCGAGGGTGGCGCCGGGTCGGACTGTTCCTACATTGCTCCATTGCGAACATTCGCACTGACTCCAGGTTTGTCGTTCACGTATACGGCGTTCTTCACACTTGGGGATGCCAGCACGATTCGAAAGCGATTTGAGGTACTGTATGCGACTGACAAATAGCTAATGCATGTGGTCTGAACCAAAGTCTGTTAACTGGCATTTTCCAGATGTAAGTTGAGAAACAAAGACGTCACTTCGGATTCGATGGAACGCGGCCCAGAACTTCGCTCAGGATCGCACTGCTATCTTCAGCGGGTTTGACTTCTGTGTTTTTGCTGGCGATCCGTCCTTCCTTGTCAATGCGGAATGTCCAGCGTTTGGTCGATACGGAACGACGTAGGATATGCTCTTTGCCATCGACGACCGCCTTTACTTCGCGGTCACCTCGAGTCACTGGCACCCCAAATGCCTCCGCTACTTTTCCTTCCTCATCTGCGAGCAGGGTAAAGTTCAAGTTATGCGCGAGCTTGAACAGACGGTGGCTTTCGGGGGCATCGCCACTCACGCCAACAACTTGAATTCCTTGCTCCTTAAATTTGCTCCAGTCATCTCGGAAAGCGCAGGCCTGCTTAGTACAGCCACCTGTAAAGTCGGCGGGATAGAAGTAGACGACAATGGGCTCTTTGCCCACGTGATCTCGGCTCAACCAACGCTTACCAGTGTCGTCGATCGCTTCAAATTCAGGGGCTTTGTCGCCGACTTTCAAATCCGAAACGGAAACTGTTTTCTCAGACTTACTCGCGTGCTCTCCCCAAACTTTGGGTGATTGGAATCCTTCCGGTTTTGGTCTTGTTTTCGGTGCTACTGCTTCACGTTGGTAGTTGATAAAGCGGTTCTGTAGATCTGTAGCCTTGTCTGGAAAACGATCTGCAAGATTGGTCTTCTCATTCGGGTCCTCTGCCAGATTGAAGAGCTCGAGTTTTATTTTGGTTTTATCATCAGTGACCGATTCACCATCAAATCCAGCAGCCGACTTATTTCCGTTGACGACTAGCTTCCAATCTCCAGCACGAATGGCGCCGGAATAAGGGGTCGCATTGATCAAAAGTTCAGAGTGGGGAGAAGGTTTCCCTTGAACGATTGTTGGCCATGCATCACGACCATCTAAAGGAAGCTTCTGGTCTACTTTCGCACCCGCCAAATGGAGCAACGTAGGGTACCAGTCTGCGATATGCAAAGGTTGCTTCACCGTTGAACCGGCGGGAATTTTACCATCCCAAGTCGCGAAGGCTGCTACTCGTACGCCCCCATCATAATGAGTTGCCTTGCCAGCCCGCAGTTCACCGTTGCTTGTTACGACTCCAGGTTGTGGACCACCATTGTCAGAGCTGAAGATAAAGAGAGTGTTTTCTCTCACTCCCGCGCGTTCAACGGCCTCGACAATCTGCCCTACTGCCTCATCCAAGGCAGTTAACATGCCAGCGTAAGTGCGACGCTCGCCCTTCAGATGCTCGTAACCCTTGATGTATTTTTCGGGAACCTGATGAGGCGAGTGAACGGCATTAAAAGGAACGTACAAGAAAAAGGGCTTCTTGCCCGCATAGGTTTCGACGATGCGGGTCGATTCCCTGGCAATCAGATGAGTGCTGTACCCTTCGTCGCGATTGGCTGTATCATCCTTGTGCCAGTCGAATCCGCCATCACGGATGTGTGTGTTGTAGTCGATCGCTCCATTGTAATGACCATATTGATGATCGAATCCACGTTGGGTGGGCAAGTAGCCTGGCTCAAAATGACCAAGGTGCCACTTGCCAACAATCGCCGTTGCGTAATCCGCAGACTTCAAACCTTGAGCTAACGTCTGCTCTTCCAACGGAAGCCCATACTGAGCCCAGGGCCGAATAACCCCCGTCTGCAAACCATGGCGAATAGGATAACGACCCGTCATCAAGGCTGCCCGAGTAGGAGTGCAAACAGGTTGCACGTAGAAAGCTTCTAGCTTGGCCCCTGCGTTAGCGAGTTTATCGAGATGGGGCGTCTTGATTTCGCTGCCATGCCAACCGACGT
>CAITIF010000769.1 GCA_903892365.1 uncultured Pirellula sp.
GGAATCGAAAATGGACCATTTTTGTGTTTTCCTTGTACAAAACGGAGAAACGAACTGTGCAAGGTCTGTCAAACTGACAGAGCAGAAAAACTTGCTACATGACTCAAAAGCAAGAAGCGTGCCAATTCAAATTATGTTGACTTGGGTTATGATCGTTGTCTCCATTCCAGTCCCGTCTTTCGGACAACCTCTCTCCCCATTTAAAGCTCGGTAATCCCTTGAACTCTCCCACGAAAGATCGATTCTACGCTCGAATCAGTTACCTGTCCCTAATTGCGACATGTTTAGCATTAGGTGGAAGTCTTTACGATGTTCCATTGTCCAATGCCATGGTCGTCATCGGATTGTTTGCAACGGCCCTTGCCTTCGCGATGCATTCGACCATGAAGACATACGGGTTTGCAGCTTGGGTAGTCGTTGTGGTGATTTCGGCCCTCTTGTTTCCAGGCCCCTTTTTGCAACTGGGACCCATCAAAGGAGTAGACTCACTGACCTTCTTGATCCAAGTCGCTATGTTTGGGATGGGAGCAACACTGACCCATTCCGACTTCTTACGAGTTCTCAAAATGCCAAAAGGAGTTGTCTTGGGGTTTTTGCTCCAGTTTTCTGTGATGCCATTGTTAGGCTGGACCATTGCAGCACTGCTTCGCTTACCACCTGAAATCGCCGTCGGGGTTATTCTTGTTGGCTCTTGTCCAGGCGGAGTATCCTCCAACGTAATCACTTATTTAGCCAAAGGGAATGTTGCATTATCGGTAACGATGACTGCTTGTACCACTTTGGCTTCCCCCATCATGACCACCTCGCTTATGTATTTGCTGGCAGGTCGATCCATCTCGATCGATTACTTTGATATGTTTAGCAACATCTGCCTTACCGTGTTTGCGCCTGTGATTGCAGGCCTGATTTTCAATGCGCTGATGAATCGATGGAAGTTAGGCGGAGCTGCGATGGATCGGTACCTTGCCGTCATTGCGATGATCGCGATCTGCTTGATATGCGGAATTATCGCAGCCAACTCCTCGAACGACATCAAACAAGTCGGCCCCATTCTGCTGACCGCCGTTCTGCTACACAACTTGCTCGGTTACTTGTTGGGTTACGGAGGTGCAAAAATGTTTGGCATGAACGAAGCCGACTCACGAACTATTGCGATCGAAGTCGGGCTCCAGAATGGAGGCATGGCTGCAATGCTCGCCACCAAAGTACTGAAGCTATCTTCCGCCGCGATCGCACCTGCTATCTTTGCCCCGGTCATGAACGTCACGGGTTCGCTTCTCGCCGCTTGGTGGGGGCGAAGCAATACAGATACTACTAAACCACTTCTTTGACTTCGAAGCCCGCTCGATAGGTTTTGGTTAATAGGCGATTGGCTGACTCGACACCGCTTATTTTGAGCGATAAAGTATCCCAACCCAAGGCTTGACCAGGGAACCTAGCTGCAACGTTTCCTAGCTGGACAGCTTCTGAAATGGGGCCTGCAAAATCGAATCCATCCGTCGTTTTCTTTCCTTCCATCACGGCATCAACCCAATCGTGCCAATGATTGCCAGCTTGCACGTTTGGCAACGCCACATCTTTGATGCTCTGTTTGTTGCGGAACAACATAGGCATGCCAACGTGTGGCAAAACCATGACGCCCTCTTCTCCGAGAAACAAGGAGCCAGCTTTAGGAAGCTCCATGGAGTCTGGCATTTGTGCAAGTTCACGTGGGGGCATTAGTCCTCCGTCGCGCCAATGGACTTGGAGCGATGAGCCAGCGGTCCGTTTGGTCCCCGGGAAGGTATACGTTACGGTTTCAGGGCCAGGCCAGACTTCGTTGTTCGTGCCACTATGCGCGGCTACCACCGAAGTTGGAGCCGTGAGCTCCAGTGCACCAAAAACGGGATCCAATAAATGGCACCCGAAATCACCAAGAGCTCCCGACCCAAAATCTTGCCAATCTCGCCACTTAAACGGATGGTAAACGTCCGGAGCAAACGGTCTCTCCGGAGCAGCACCAAGCCATAGGTCCCATTCCACGTTCTTGGGGGCGACACTTGCTTCTGGCCTATCGATTCGGTTGTTGTACTGTCGGCCTTGAACCCCTACCCACGAATGCACTTCACGAACCTTGCCGATAACTCCCTGGTGAATGATCTTCACTCCCAATCGATACTCGGCGGCAGAATGAATCTGATTTCCCATCTGAGTTGTTAAGTTCCGCTTTTGAGCAAGCAGACTCATTTGTCGCGATTCCCAAACCGTATGGGCCAACGGCTTTTGGCAATAGATATGCTTCCCCATGTTCATGGCCATCATGGCTGCTGGTGCGTGCATATGATCCGGAGTGGAAACAATGACTGCGTCGACTTTGTCTCCCAATTGCGTTAGCATTTCGCGATAGTCCGCAAAATGAGCAACCCCGGGAAACTTCTGATCCGCCTGACCAAAGCGACTCGAATCAATATCGCAAAATCCGACAAACTGAACCTGCGAATGCGACCCCACGCTCGACAAATCGGCCCAGCCCATGCCATTGACGCCGATACAAGCAACTTGCAGTCGCTCCACCGAACTCCGCGCCTTCAAGACTCTTGGGCAAACAACCGCCCCAAGCCCCAACGCAGAAGATTGAATTAGAAAAGAAATCATCATGATGGTCATGGACAA
>CAITIF010000770.1 GCA_903892365.1 uncultured Pirellula sp.
GAAAATGGGCCGCCCCATTTTCGATTCGGCATTACGTTCGAACGTGCCCATCTCCATGGACAATATATTTGTACGTTGTCAGCTCGCGAAGCCCGCATGGACCGCGCGCATGAAACTTATCGGTGCTGATTCCGATTTCTGCTCCTAATCCTAACTGCCCACCATCGTTAAATCGAGTTGATGCGTTTACCACGACAGCCGCAGAATCCACAAGGGTGGCAAACCGATGGGATGTGGAGAGATCCTCGGTCATGATCCCATCCGTATGACGCGATCCATACTTGTTGATATGATCGATGGCTTCATCCAAGTTGCCAACAACCCGAACGCTCATAATTGGACCTAGGTATTCTTGCGACCAATCTGATTCCTGAGCCAATACGCCGGATTGCAGTAGATGATGCGATTCTTCGTCACTTCGAAATTCGATTGCATAGGATTTCAATCGAACAGCTAACTTGGGAAGAAATTCGGAAGCAACCGAACGATGGACCAACAGGGATTCCAGAGCATTGCACACACCCATGCGCTGGCACTTGGCATTTTCCACCACATTCAACGACTTCTCCAGATCGGCATGCACATCCACATAGATGTGACAATTTCCATCGTAGTGTTTTAACACAGGCATTTTTGCCTCGGCAACCACACGCCGAATCAGCCCTTCGCCACCTCGAGGAATAGCCAAATCAATCCATTGATCGTGGTTCAGAAAATACCCAACAGCATCACGATCTGTTGTGTTGACAAGCTGGACCGCGTTAGCAGGCACTCCCACCTCCGACCCAACCGATTGCATGATCGACACGATGGCTTGCGAGCTGTGAGCTGCTTCCTTGCCACCGCGAAGAATGATCGCATTACCGCTCTTTACTGCGATCCCGGCAGCATCCGCCGTCACATTAGGTCGCGATTCGTAAATGAAAAAAATGACTCCCAACGGCACTCGGACTTTCGACAGCCGCAGCCCATTGGGCCTAACCGACCCCTCGATCAACTCCCCAACAGGATCTGGCAAAGCAGCGATCTCACGCAAACCCGCTGCGATCTGGAAAACCCTCTCTTGCGTCAATCGCAATCGATCGATTTCCGCATTGCTTAGTGAATAAGAGCTGGCATTCTCTAAATCTAACTTGTTAGCCTCCAAGACTTCGTCAACCAATTCCTCCAAACGTTGGCCGCATTGCAATAGCCAACGGTTCTTGGTACTTCCCGGTAGACCGCACAGTTGCCGCGAAGCTGTTTTGGCATTCTGAGAGACCCGCGCGCAGTAGGTTTCTAGCGTTTCTTCTGCAGCAACAGACATGAATGCATATGGGTTGAAAGGATGAATGTTTTCTGAATAACATGACCAGTATCGAAGAAGTTTCCAACGGGGTCAATGCTGAAAATAGATAGCGAAAGTCCAGGTGATTGCACTGCTGTACGCCATGGGGAATGCGAACTTCGACTACAATGGGTCGTTTTCACGATCCGCAAATTGCTATCATTTCTGAATGTCCTCGTCCATTCTCAATACCGTTTATCGATTCGTCCCCGCCGTAGAATCGTTGCGCAGCTACTCGTTGACTTATTTTCGGCGGGACGTGTTTGCTGGTTTGACGGTGGCGGCGGTTGCTGTTCCGCAGGCGATGGCCTACGCCAGTATTTTCCACATGCCCGTCGAGATGGGGCTTTACACGGCGATCATTATGACCACGGTCGGGGCGTTGCTCGATTCTTCGAAGCAACTGATCAACGGTCCGACGAATGCGATTTCGATCGCAATGCTCAGTGCCCTGGCCATCGTCCCTGAAGAGGATCGTGTTTCGGCTGCCATCATGATGGCCTTCTTGATCGGATTAATCCAGACGCTTATTTCTCTCTTGCGATTTGGGGACTTTTCCAGGTTTATCTCGCATGCGGTAGTGGTGGGGTTCACGCTGGGTGCATCGGTCTTATTGTTGTTGGATCAGCTCAAGAACGTTTTCGGTCTCAAGGAGATGGGGACCGTCCATGATCACTTTTTGATACGCTTTTCTAATACGTTCACTCAGGGATGGAATTCGGAAACCGCCAGCAAGCACGGATGGACCGCAGGGATTGCCCTTTTGACCATCATCGCAGCGTTGGTTTTTCGCGCTATCAACAAACGTTTCAAGCTAGGCCTACCTGAGTTGCTGTTGGCAATCAGCGTTGCTTCGGTGTTTCTGGTGATTGCCGACCCCATGCAGCAATCCGGCGTGAAGCTGCAACCGCCAGTACCGCGAAGCCTTCCTTCTTTCCAAGTTCCAGAACTCGATTGGGGAATGGCTCGCAATCTTTCAAGCAGTGCGGCTGCGATCGCCTTCTTGGGATTGCTGGAAGCGATGGCCATGTCTAAGTCGATCGCGGCCAAGACCGGTCAAAAATTGGACATGAATCAGCAGTGCTTAAGCGAAGGGTTGGCCAATATGGCTGGCAGCTTCTTTCGATGTTTCCCTGGCTCCGGGTCGCTAACGCGTTCTTACATCAATCATTCCTCGGGGGCGGCCACGCAATGGTCTGGGGTTATCAGCGCTCTTGGGGTAGCGGCCACGATTCTCGTTCTCGCACCCTTCGCGCAATACATTCCCAAAGCCGCGTTGGCCGGCGTCTTGATTTTGACCGCTGCCAGAATGAACGATTTTAAAACACTCAAATACTATTTGACCGCAACTAGCTTTGACCGCTGGATCGTTATCGCGACAGCCTTGTCTGCGATTTTGATTTCGATCGAGTTTTGTATCTTGATCGGCGTCTTTCTGTCTTTTGCTTTCTTCGTGCGATTGGCCGCGAAGATTCGCGTGAATGAACTGACTGTGACCAGCGATCGCGTCATACGGGAGGTAATATCCTCGGACTTGCGTTGCTCGTACCTCCGAATCTTAAATGTTGAAGGCGAGATGTTCTTCGGGTGCGCTCCAGAACTGGAACGACAGTTCGTTGCATTCAACGAGGAAGCACCCGACAGTCTCAAAGTGGTCATCTTAAGACTGAAAAGAACGAACAATCCGGATGCTGTTTGCATGGATATTCTGGAACGGTTCATTTTAAAAATGCAGGAACGGAAGGTAATCGTCATGCTCTCAGGTATACGATCTGGCATGGCCAAAACCTTGGCGAATACAGGAATCTCGCATGTCGTCGGCCCCGAGAATATTTTTCGCGAGGAATCCGAAGTTTGGGCAAGTACCATTACTGCCATGAAAAAGGCCTACGTGCTATTGGGTAACAATCGGTGCCAACACTGCCCCAATCAATCCATCGCGAGCGAACAACGTGCTGAC
>CAITIF010000771.1 GCA_903892365.1 uncultured Pirellula sp.
AAACGTTGACATGACGGGACGAAAACAAGTACAATCTTAGGTTTCCCCAAGACGGGTTCAGTCCTATTTTCGGGTGCATTGCACTCATTTATCAGATTCACCAGACCGCCGGCACGAGTTAAATCGCGTCGGCGTTCTTGATTTATTGGCCTTTGAAAAAACACTCGCCCAGGAACCTCAGACCAGTGAACGTGCAAGAACAAAAGGAAGCCATTGCCAAAGCGGATACGCTCATTGAAGCGATGGGATGGATACGGCGATTCCGCGGCAAAACGACGGTCATCAAGCTGGGTGGATCACTGATGGGAAACCCAGATGCTATGCGGCATACGCTTCTAGATATCATTTTTATGGAGTCGGTTGGCATGCGACCGGTGGTTGTTCACGGTGGTGGACCTTCTATCAATAAGGCCATGGAGGCTGCTGCTATTGAACCGGTATGGGTGAAGGGGCGTCGATGGACAGATGCACGCACGCTTGAGATTGTCGAAAATGTACTTGGGTATGAACTCAACGAGCATTTGACGAACGAAGTCGAACGTCTGGGTGGACGAGCCATGAATTTGAATTTCCGAACGACCAACGTGTTGTTCGGCGAAAAGCTGCTGTTGGATGAACCGGGGTCGGAACCGTTGGACCTTGGGTTCGTAGGGCAAGTAACTCGGGTTGATCGCCGGTCGATCGAAAGCCTGACTTACACCGAACAGATTCCGATTATTCCTTCGATGTGCATCGATGAATCGGGGCAAAAATACAACGTGAATGCCGACACGGCCGCGATGGCAGTTGCGGAGGCTTTGGGCGCAGAGAAGCTGATCTTCATCAGCGACGTCAATGGTGTTCGCCGCGATAAAAACGACCCAGCCAGCGTGATTCATTCGCTGACAGCCAGCGAAGCGCGTCAACTGATTCAAGATGGCGTGATTGCTGGCGGAATGATCCCCAAGGTGGAAGCGTGTCTATCCACTCTTGATCGAGGGGTTGGCAAAGTGCACATCATCGACGGCCAGCTAAGGCACTCGTTATTACTAGAAATTTACACCACCGCCGGGGTAGGAACAGAGATCGTTCAAAGTCGAGAATCGGCAGCCCTTCGGATAAGTCCAACATAACATGAAGCACTTGCGTTCCCTGTTCGATCTTCGTATCGACGAATTTCACAACATTATCCATATCGCCGATTCACTCAAGAAGAATCTTGGGAACAACGAGCGTCCAGACTTGTTAAAGAATCGAACTCTGGCGCTTCTCTTCGAAAAGGCAAGCTTGCGGACTCGGGTCAGCTTTGAGGCGGGGATGATCCAAATGGGTGGATCCGCTATCTATCTCACCAATGACGTCGGTTGGCGGGAACGCGAGACCATCTCCGACTTTGTGCGTGTTTTGGCCGAGTATTGCGATTTTGTTGTTTGCCGAGCTATATCTCAATCCACCGTGGATGAGCTTGCAGCCCACAATGCGCTTCCGGTGATCAATGGGCTAACCGATCAATCCCATCCTTGCCAAGCCATGGCCGACATCATGACCATGCGCGAATATGCGGGAGACCTGAAGGGTAAACAACTCACCTTTGTAGGAGATGGTAATAACGTCGCAAGGTCGCTTTTGAAAGCAGCTGCCATTTGCGGAATGAAGTTTCGGTTAGCCGGACCGTCCAAGTTTCATTTGAGCGACACGTTGGCGGATCGAGTGAAGAATCACTTTGGAAGTCTAGACTTCCAGCAGAGCGAAGATATCGCATCGATGGTTCGCGAATCGGACTTTATTTACACCGATGTGTGGACAAGTATGGGGCAAGAAGCGGAGGCCAAGGAACGTTCAGTTCTATTCGCTCCCTACCAAATCAACGCGTCGCTGATGAAGCTTGCGCCTGCTCATTGTCAGGTCTTGCATTGTCTTCCCGCTCGACGCGGGCTGGAGATCACCGACGAGGTAATCGATTCGAAAAGCAGCATTGTTTTTCAGCAAGCCGGAAATCGCATGCATCTTCAAAAAGGCCTGCTGATATGGTTGGCCGAACAAAATGGAATGATTGCAGGGCATTCTTGAGCGAATGAATACTCCATTTGTCATCCAGGCTGCGGATCGTACTGCCAGTTCGATTTTGCTTGAAATAGACGAACTTCGTGGCTCGCTCGCTAACGAATCGCCTGATCTTGTGATACGAATTGAAGGGGTCGCAAAATTGGATGCGATGGGGGCTGGGCTTCATGGTATTGCTTCGCTAGACATCCAAGGGGATGTCGGCGATTTTGGGCTTTGCTCCTTGCATGACTGTGAGTGTCGAGTCGATGGAAACGCGGGTGATTTCTTTTGCCACTCGTTAAAGTCTGGTCTCGTGATCTTAAAAGGGCACGCCAAGAATTCGTTGTGCGCTTTGGGATCGGGTGGTTTCTTGGCAATTTACGGTAATGCTGGTGATCGATTGGCGGTTGGCTTGCAGGGGGCCGAGATGGTTGTGCGAGGCTCCGCGGGCGATCTGGCTTGCTTAGGGATGCAGGACGGCTGTGTCGTGATAGGTGGTAATGCGGGACGTGAGCTGGGCAAAGGGATGCGAGGGGGAACCATTTACCTTCGTGGCGACGCCCTGTCCGTGAGTCCAGATATCGAAGAGATCCGCGTCCGAGAGCCAGACCGATTGAAGATTGGATTGCTGATGATCAAGGCCGGTATTAAATCCGCCGGTAAAGAGTTTCGGATGTATCGATCGGTCCACGGCGAATCCAGTTAGAGCCCAGCACTGTACCTCTCCCTATGCGAAACTTATGACGATGCCATCATGAATTTGAAGTCGACTCTTCCAAGCACTCTTAAAAAGCCGATTCAATCCGAGACGCTACTATCGCGGATTGGTCTTTGGAATGGATCTGCGTCGCTGGATACAACGAACGTCCGCAAAGACAAGAACTGGAGCGATCGCTTATTCACCCGTTGTCTTTGCGACATTAATCTCAGTGTTCAGCAAAAGAACGCGATACGGATGGAGCTCGATAAATTAGGGCTCGGGGTTTTAGAACGGCAAAAGCCGATGCTCGCCAAGTCCGGTGGATCAGGGCCTGGGCAGGGGCATGCCCTTGCCCCATATTCGAAGCATTGCATCCTGGCTGTTTATCCGGATGAGCCGATCGATGCCGAGTCTCTAGCCGCGGCTACCACCATCGAGTTTCAAATGTTCGGAATTCCTTTTCAGGCGTTGCCATCGAGTCGCATTGCAAGATGGACACCTTGCATGCCGATTGAAATAGCGAACGTCGATCAAATGGCCCAAAAGATCAATACGGTCAGGACAATGGTGAACGGGCGTTGTCGAATTGGGGCGGCCATCAGTCCAGCCTCGGTCTATGAAGACGTTCGCTCCATGGTCGATTGCGGTGTGGATTATGTTTGTTTGCTGATCGACGTTTTAGCGGAATGGTCCAATGGGTTCGGCGTAGAGCTGGGGATGATGGATGTCCATCTCGAACAGGCCCTGAAAGGCCTTCGCGATTCAGGGACCAACGTCAAGCTTTCCGTTTCGGTGAATACCACTTCGGCTCAGCAAATGGTGGGGCTATTTCAGGCAGGAATCGACACTGTTTCCGTGGATTCGTTTCTTGCACAACGCAGGCCAGCCGAAAAGATTGAAACCAAGGATCGCTATGGTTCGGTGCTCAGTTACGGAGCAGCCCAAGTCTCGCCGTTTGCCTGGATGCCATCGGCCTTGCAAGAACTGGAGCAAGACTTGGCCGATTGGCAGCTATTTTCGGGAGCAAAACCGTCTCTTGGGACTTCTCCTGGATAGTCTGCGAAGAACAAACCGAATTGCTAATGTACCTAATTCAGGTATCCTCTAAAGGATGAACAACCAACATTCGGTCACGATTCCGGAGCAACCGCGATTTCCAACGGCAGGAAAATCCCAACCTGCGATTTCCGATCCGCAACGCTCCTGGGTTCAATCTTCTCAAGTCGTTTTCATGCTCGCTTGGCGCGAGTGGATTCGCTTCTTTCGCCAACCATTTCGCGTGGCTGCAGCACTGCTTCAACCCATTCTTTTTTGGGTGTTGTTTGGAACGGGAATGCACAGTTCCTTTCGTGGTGATAGCCAGTCGGCTGACTTCATGACCTATTTTATGCCCGGAACGGTGGCGATGATCTTGCTTTTTACCTCCATCTTTTCCACGATCACCATCATTGAAGATAGGCGGGAAGGCTTTCTCCAAAGCGTTCTCGTAGCTGCAACACCTCGTTGGGCCATCGCCGTAGGGAAAGCAATTGGTAGTGCTGCGATTGCTTGGGTGCAGGCACTTGTTTATGTTCTGATGGCGATCGGCTTGGGGTACTTGGAGTTTGGCAATGGAACGATTTTGCTAGCATGCTTTATGGTGTTGGTGGCCGTAGCCGTTTCCAGCTTAGGGGTTTGTTGTGCTTGGCCCATGAACAGCACTCAGGAGTTTCATTCCGTCATGAACTTGGTGTTGATGCCGATGTGGTTGCTGAGCTGGGCTTTCTTTCCTGTCCCCGCCGTTGGAACCGAAGATGCTTGGGGCCAAGTTGCGTTGCATTGGGTCATGCGTTGCAATCCCATGACCTATGCGGTTTCAGGGTTTCGGCATTTGATGTTTCAAGTAGAAGCTCAGGGGCGATACTGGGTTCCGTCGTTGTGGACGAGTGTCTGGGTTACATTTGCGTTTGCGGCCATAGTCACCATGGCTGCCGTATGGTTAGTTCATCGTAAGCAGAGAGGGGAACTTTCATGAGATCGATGCCGCGAATTTTGGGAATTGCCGCCGGAATCCTAGCCGGGACAATCTTCGCGATTTTGATGCGAGGTCCCATTCGAGGAAAGCCTAATTCCGTCGATGCGAATCACGGTCCGAACGTCGCGACGATTGAGGTCGATGTGGATTCGGAATCCGAGCGCGAACAAGTTCCGGATCCAGGACGTCGCAGCACCATTTTGGAGCTTGTTTCAGCCGCCAAAAAGCAACCGGAATGGTTGACCGAATTTGAAATGACCGAGCGCAGTGGGCAATTAGTTGGCTCCAAGGAACTGCGCGGTGAACCGTACATTGCCTGTTTCTTTTTCTCGACCTGCCCCGGAACTTGCACTAGGCAAAGCAACAAAATGCAGCTGCTGCAAAACAAGTTCAAGGGAAAGCCCATTAAGTTTGTGAGTATTTCGGTTGATCCGGAAAGCGACACTCCTGCAGTGTTGCAAGAATATGCTGAGAAGTTTCAAGCCGACCCCAATCGTTGGCTGTTCCTGACCAGTCCTATCGAATACGTTGTTCGAGTTGGCACAGAGAAGTTCTTCCTGGCCGGAGTAGAAAAACGTGGGCACCCCGATCGCTTTTGCTTAGTCAATTCAGAAGGAGACTTAGTGGGCTCGTACGTATGGCTGGATCAGGAAGAATTTGATCAATTGATTGTGCACGCAAACGAGTTGTTAGAAAAGTCACCGAGTAAGACCGAGTAAGTCACGTAGAAAAACAGGAGCTGGATGGCATGGCGGTTTATAGAAGAACGAAAATGGTTTGGTTCGGTTTCGCGATGCTGTGCGCGGCCGCTGTCAGCGACTTGCGAGGGGAACAGCCAGAATTGGCGAGCGCCGCATTGAAGGATTACGTTGCCCGTCCGGATGATGCGTTTCGGTTCGAGGTCATAGAACGAGGGTCTATCAGCAAATGCAAGTGGCTACGCGTGCATTTGGTCTCTCAAAAATGGCATGATGTTAATTGGAAACACACCATGTGGATTCTGGCCCCGGATTCTTGGATCCAAGGGGCAGTTCCCGAATCGACCAAGGAGAATACTACCAGCAAACCTGTTCTTTCGGACTCAGCAATGATGTTGATCTCAGGCGGGTCGTGGCCTGCGGCATGGGGCGAGGCACCGCCTGAAAAGATGGAAGTGAAAGGCGAATTGCGTATTATGGCGGCCGCTGCGGAAGCGTCGAACAGTCCAGCATTAGTTGTTTCGCAAATCCCATTTCAACCGATGATGGGCGACAAGTTTGAGGATGCATTGATAGCGGAAACGTTTAAGAGATATCTATCGGGTGAGGGGACGGATTGGCCCCTACTGATGCCGATGGTGAAAGCCGCCTCACGAGCCATGGATGCTGCACAGTCGGTGATCGAATCGGAATGGAAGCATCCGGTTCGCCGTTTCACTGTCACCGGCGCAAGCAAGCGTGGGTGGACAACATGGCTGACCTCCGCCGTCGATAAACGAGTCGATGCGTTGGCACCAATGGTGATCGACATGCTGAACATGCCTGTCCAAATGAAGCATCAATTAGCCACTTGGGGCAAGTACTCGGAAGAGATTGCTGATTACACCGAACTTGATTTGCCCAAGTACTTAGCAACCCCTCCCGGGCAAGCTTTGCAGTGTATTGTGGATCCCTACCGTTATCGCAAGGCGGTTACACAACCCAAGCTTTTAATTTTCGGGACCAACGATCGCTATTGGCCATTGGACGCATGCAATTTGTACTGGAACGAGCTCGAATCCTCAAAGTACCTGCTCTACTGCCCTAACCAACCCCATGGAATCACGGATTACCCAAGGCTTCTTGGTGGTCTGGTTGCTCTGCACCGCAGCCGAACAGGTCAGGGGCAACTACCGAAGCTCGACTGGAAGTTTGAAGAGACCGAGGGAAAGCTAATGCTGAATATGAGTAGCGATTTCGAATTCGCCGCGTCCGAACTTTGGGTTGCCAAGTCAGCGACGAGCGATTTTCGAGATAGCGAATGGATTCCTGTCGAAATGGAGCGAACCAATAAGTTGGAGTGTACTTGTTCGATTGAAACGGGGGATGGATTCGTAGCCGCTTTCGGCGACTGGACTTTTAATTTTGTTCCAGCCATTCCAACTCACTTAACCACAAATATTCAAATTGTTGCGCCGAAACAGAAATAACATTTCACTCGACATCGCTTTTGTACTATGACGAGATCTGCTCCGATTTACCTGATGATGTTTTTTTCCTGTTGGTTTGGGCAGGGATGTAACCATTCGTCAAACCAGAATCCATCTGCGATCTCGTCCGTAGCCCCAAAGGATGCACCGCCTCATGCCACTGTGGCCGAGGTCGCCAAATCGCCCGAAGCATCGAAGCCGTCTACGTTTTTTGAAAATGTCAGCCAGCAAACTGGTATCAACTTTCAGTATCATGCGGGGCGGGAAGCGGGGGAGTACGCGATTTTAGAATCTCTTGGGGGAGGAGTTGGTGTTTTCGATTTTGATAACGATGGCAGGATCGATGTGATGTTGGCGGGCGGTGGAAAGCTGGACAACAAGACGGTATCCCCGTTGCCATGCAAAGTTTTTCGCAACCAGGGAGACTTTCAGTTTGTCGAGGCAACAACTCAAACCAACCTTGCTTCGGCTCGTTTTTATAACCACGGTATCTTTCCGGGCGACTACGACGGGGATGGCTTCGTCGATGTGGCGATCAGTGGCTATGGCGGCATCCAGCTGTATCACAACCAAGGGGATGGATCCTTTGGCTTCCAAGAAGTGTTACAAAGCCATCCGGATGTTCCCTGGAGCTCCAGTCTTGCGTGGGCCGACTTCAATCGCGATGGCGTGCTGGACTTGTATGTGACACATTATGTTGACTGGAGCTTTTCCAAACACCCCGTTTGTATTGTGAACGGCGATTCGCGTGAAGTCTGCGCGCCCAAAGATTTTGAAGGTCTTAGCGACGTACTTTTGTTTGGCGATGCCCAAGGAGGATTCAACCCCAAGTCGACGGAAATTGGGCTGATGCCCAACGGAAAGGGGTTGGGGGTCGTCGCTAGCGACTTCGATCTCGATGGTGATGTGGATATCTATGTTGCCAATGATACCGTCGACAACTTTTTCTATCTCAACGATGGATCGGGCAAGTTCGTCGAAAATGCCGTGATTGCAGGAGTGGCGGGGGACGAGTTCGGGGTCAGTACTGGCAGCATGGGCATTGCTGTTGGCGAGTTTACCGGGGACGCGCTTCCGGACATTTGGGTCACCAATTTTGAACGTGAACTGTTCGCTCTTTACCGGAATGAAGGCAATGGGTTGTATACCCATGTTAGTCGCAATGCGGGATTGGCGGCCTTGGGTGGTCTGTACGTGGGGTTTGGAACGGTCAACGTCGATATGGATCAAGACGGAGACAACGATCTTGTGGTGGCCAATGGACATGTGTCTTACAATTCCAAAAACTCCACTTTCAAACAAGTGCCGT
>CAITIF010000772.1 GCA_903892365.1 uncultured Pirellula sp.
GTGCTTTTCAAAAATCGGCTTGATCTCACGCTCAAAGCTAACTTGCGCCGACACCATGGAAACGCACGCAACCCATGCAATCATGAGCTCGAAAGCGAAAGGGAACCATCGGGAATTCATGCGTCAATGTGCCTTACTGCCACCGTTTTGAACCAACAAGGCCGACGAAACGGCCCTTGGATGATTTTACACCAAACGGAACGACGCGTGAGGGGCAATATCCGAGTGATGCTTGGTTGAATAATCGCTAGAATGCATTTCGCAGTGCTTGGCCCTCTTCCAACGCGATCCAAACTTAGGGTAATCGATGGTTCTCAATCAAAACAAAATCGTGATGCATTTCAAGAATATTGCTCTCTTGGGGGGCTTGCTTCTTGGATTCGCGACCATTTCGGACGCGCAGGAGCATTGGGGGCAATTTCGAGGCGTCGGGGCAAAGGGCATCGGGGACAACAAGAATCTTCCGGATCGTTGGTCTTCGACGGAGAATGTCGCATGGAAGTGCGATCTGCCAGGTCGAGGTTGGTCGTCGCCGGTCGTTTGGGGCAACAAAGTGTTTGTCACCACCGTTATCAATTCCGGAGAATCCGAAGAGCCTAAAAAAGGACTCTACTTTGGAGGCGATCGTCCCAAACCAGCTCAATCGATCCACCAGTGGAAAGTCTATTGCCTTGATCTTGGGACGGGGGAAGTGTTGTGGGACCAGCAGGTGCATGCAGGCATACCAACCTCTCCCATCCATTTGAAAAGCAGCTACGCATCCGAGACACCCATCACCGATGGCGAGCGTGTTTATTGCTACTTTGGGAATCTAGGTTTGTACTGTTTTGATTTAGAAGGAAATGAAGTTTGGCGCAAGGCCTTCGATCCCAAGGCAACGCGTTATGGTTGGGGCACGGCCGCTTCCCCTGTTTTGCACGAGGGACGTTTGTACGTCGTGAACGATAACGAGGAAGAATCGTATCTCGTCGCCTTCGAAGCCAAAACGGGCGAAGAACTGTGGCGGGTCGCTCGCGATGAAAAGAGCAATTGGTCAACCCCTTACGTTTGGAAGAACGATCAACGAACGGAAATCGTGACACCAGGCACAGGTGGTATCCGTTCGTATGATTTGACGGGGCAACTTTTGTGGACAATCCGAGGGATGTCCAGCATCACGATCGCAACTCCTTACGAGCACAATGGGCTGCTCTATGTAAGTTCGGGTTACGTCATGGATCAGACCAAGCCTATTTATGCGATTCGACCTGGTGCATCGGGTGATATCAGTTTGAAGGACTCGGAAACCTCGAACCAGTTTATCGCTTGGAGCCAACCCAAGGCCGCACCATATAACCCAACGACTTTGATTTACGAAGACCGGTTGCATGTTTTGTATGACCGCGGACTCGTAAGTTGCTTCAATCCGATGGATGGTAAAGAGATCTACGGTCCGGTTCGGTTACCCAAGGGAGGCGCATTCA
Source organism: uncultured Pirellula sp. (assembly GCA_903892365.1). Lineage (GTDB taxonomy): Bacteria > Planctomycetota > Planctomycetia > Pirellulales > Pirellulaceae > JBKCUI01. Next base: position 1,464 of record CAITIF010000772.1, read on the forward strand.
CCTCGTCACCTTGGGCCTACGATGGCAAGGTCTTCTATCTGAATGAAGATGGAGTGACCCACGTGATTAAGTCGAGCGATCAGCTCGATGTCGTGCATACCAACAAGCTGGAGGAGGATGACATGTGCATGGCGACTCCGGCTATCGTTGGGGATAAGCTTTTGATCCGAACGGCGGCA
>CAITIF010000773.1 GCA_903892365.1 uncultured Pirellula sp.
ATCCGCAACATAGCCGTACCTGTGGCAGGGTTTGGAAGTTCCTTGAGCCAAGTGTTTTTGTTTGCGGCCATGGGGTTGATGTTCGCTGGCCAGTCTGGGCTTGCAGCCGGAGCTATGCTGCTTTTTGTGGTCGGCTTCTCAGCGACAGTCCTGTTTCAAATCATCAATCTACCCGTCGAGTTCAACGCCAGTTCGCGTGCGAAGACCGAGCTTGTTTCGCTGGGCATTGTTCATGGACAAGAGCTAGCTGGTGTCAAACAAGTACTTACAGCAGCAGCCCTTACCTATGTTGCGGGAACCTTGCAGACAATCGCGACCCTTGCCTACTACATCTTCCAGTTCCTTATGATTTCGGGAATGGGAAGCCAACGAGAAGAATAAGGCAAGGGACTCACCGAACGCCGCTATCTTTATGCCGCTATCTTTCGGTTTGGATGTCCGCGATGACGCCCCCCCACCAAACCGAAAGAAACGTCGAAAGCCATGAACTAGTCAAAAACCTTCATCTCGCAACTCAGTCCACCGGCGGCTGGAACATACGCTTGTCTTGCATAGTCCATCACCATTCGATGGCTGCTGAAACGCCATGCCAACGTGCTAATGCTGTTCATCATCATCTTGATCCATTTGCGAGGCAAACCGTCTCGATCCCGATCATAGAAGATCGGGACGATGCGTTCTTCAAGAGTTTGATACAAATACTCGGCATCGCGTTTGTCGGTCAATCGATCGTCGGTATGGCTTGTGCCCTTCCCGATCGCGAAACCGTTTGAGCCGTCGTACGCTTCCGCCCACCATCCGTCCAAGATGCTGCAGTTCAAGCCACCATTCAGAACCGTTTTTTGCCCGCTAGTGCCGGACGCTTCGAGCGGTCTACGTGGGTTGTTTAGCCATACATCAACCCCTTGAATCAAGTGACGGCAAACGTTGATGTCATAGTCTTCAATGAAAGCGACTCGGCCGGCGAATCGCGAATCCAATCGTAGGTTTGCGATTTCTTGAATGAAACGCTTTCCTGGCTCATCTTTCGGGTGAGCTTTACCTGCATAGATGATCTGAATTGGCCGTTCCGTGTTATCGAGCAATCGGCAGATGCGATCCAAATCGTTGAATAGCAAATTCGCTCTCTTATAGGTTGCAAAGCGACGCCCGAATCCAATAGTCAGGATGTTCGGACTTAGAATGTTTCGAGCGGCTTCGACGATCTCGTCGCTTTCGCCACGGCGTCGGCATTGACGGGAAACACGTCGCCGAACGAACGCCAAGAGCAGATTCTTGAGCGCATTGTGCGTTTCCCAAAGCTCACCCGGGTCAACCGAGTGGATATTCTGCCACACATCAGGCTCGCCCATCTGGCTCTTCCAGTTCGCTGGAAAATGCCGGTCGTAAAGTTGCTGCATTTGCCATGCGAGCCAGCTCTCAATGTGCACTCCGTTGGTAATATGCCCAATCGGAATGTTTCGCTCTTCCCGGCTTGGCCAAAGATTTTTCCACATGCGTCGCGAAATGTGTCCATGGAGCTGGCTAACCGCGTTGGCTGCTCGGGACATCTTGAGTCCGATCACGGTCATGCAAAATGTTTCGTTGGGATCAAACGCATTGACTCGCCCCAGGCCCATCAAATGCTCCGCGCTAATTCCTAATGCGTCTCGCAGCGGCCCTAGGTGCTCTTCGATAATCGCCGCGTCAAATCGATCGTGGCCTGCAGGAACCGGCGTATGAGTCGTAAAAATAGTTGATTCGGCGGTTTCACGCATCGCATCTTCAAACGACATACCGTCGTCCGCCATACGCTCTCGCATCACTTCAAGCGGAGCAAAAGCGCTGTGCCCTTCATTCAGATGGTAAACACCTGGATTGATTCCAAGCGCACGCAATGCCTTGACACCTCCTACCCCGATCACCATCTCTTGGCGAATCCGAGTTCTTTCATCACCACCATACAGTCGACTGGTCAGCTCACGATCTTCCG
>CAITIF010000774.1 GCA_903892365.1 uncultured Pirellula sp.
CCCCGAAGTATTCAGCAATGCATTGCCCAACCCGGGGCGCACCGCTTCCAGTTACCCAGACGACAGGTTTCGAATCAATAGCTTTGGATGTGGCAGGCATTGGCAAACAAAAAAATTTCTAGGAATCAGGTTTCAGTCACCACAGAGTGATCGGTCCCTCCAAATTCCAACGCGAGATCGCAATCGTCAGGGGATCAATCTTCGGGATTAGTGTATCTAGGCGGAAAGCCATCAACCATTCTGTCTGGCGAAACTAAAACCAAACTCCGAAGCGGCTTGTTGATCTAAAGGGCCACAAATCTTCGATCAAACAAGTTCACTTCTTTGCGGACGGTCGCTATTTTGCTTGCGGCGGGTATATCTCGCGCACGATCAAATCACCGGAAACGGAGTCCCTGAAAATAACGGTGTTTGAATTTGCTTATTAGTACTTTTCTAAATGTAGGCAAAGGGACGCCTCAATAAGTGCAACGCGAAGTTGGGCCTAGTGCCCATCTTCGCAACAGGTTTGGTGCGCTAACACGCGACTCCCCCACTACGAGATCGCGTCCGTGGACCTTCGGCTCACGGACGCGATCTTGGTTCGGTCGGTTAGGACATTAGCACACCAAACCTGTTGCGACATATCGGGGCAAGCCCGATTGTCGCTGATAAGCATACGGAATGGCAAAGAAAGCAAGGCTGTTGTCCGGTAACTTGCTCCATTTTGGACGCAGTTACGGCAGGGGCTGTTGTCCAGAAACCCAATAAGTGCGACGCGAAGTTGGACCTTGTGCCCATCTTCGCAACAGGTTTGGTGCGCTAACACGCGACTTGTTTCGGTCGCTTGGGCGATTAGCACACCAAACCTAATGCGACACATCGGGGCAAGCCCGAATGTCGCTCGGTAGCGTCCAATAGCAATGTGTCTACGACAACGGTAAAGAAAACATGTTGCATTGGCAAACGGTGCAAGGCAACGATCAAGGGGCCCTATCTCTTTTTTCCACCGCGGCGAATGGCAGCGCTGCCAAACTTTTCTGCAATGATGTCGGTAACCGAATCCAGTTTGCGATCCCTCTGATGCGTTACCGCGTCAAAGAGAGACATCTGAGTCATTTCGCCTTGCTCGAAATGATGAACTCCAAAACCTAACAGCCTAACAGACTTTCCATCGTTAGGAACTTTGGTATGAAACAACTTGGTCGCGGCTTCGAGCAGCTCGGCTGTGACGTCGGTAGCCATGGAAAGAGTTTGCGATCGCGAGAGGAATTGGAAGTCCGAATACTTGACTTTCACTTCGATCCCCTTGCTCCGAAGTTGATGGTTTCGAAGCCTTCTCGATACCGACTCCACCAAATGAACTAAGCAACTAGCGAGTGCTTCACGATCGTCGATGTCGGCCGCAAAAGTGGTCTCGCTCGATATCGATTTGGCTTCTCGATCGGGCGTGACTTTACGTGCATCGATTCCGCGCGAAAGCGACCAATAGTGCTCGGCCGAGTTCCCGAAGATGGATCGAAGTGTTTCTAAATCGAGTCTCCGAAGTTCGCCGATGGTTCGAATCGACAGCTTGCGAAAGACGGCCGAAGTTACCTTACCGACTCCCCAAACCCGTTCGATTGGAAGTGGATCCAGGAAGTCCTGCGTTTCTTCACTGCGAACAACGACGAACGCGTCCGGTTTGCGAAGATCGCTGGCAACCTTCGCGATGAATTTGTTGGGCCCCATTCCAACCGATGCGACCAATTGAAGCTCCGCTAGAATCTTTTGTTTGATTGTTCGTCCGATGTTCTCGGGGGAACCAAACAGATGAGCGGTGGCGGTCACGTCTAAGAACGCTTCGTCCAATGATAAAGGTTCGATGAGCGGCGTGAACTCGGCGAAGATGGTTCGTATCTCGTGGGAAATTTTGGCGTAGAAATCAATGCGAGGTCGAACAATGGCCAGGTTAGGACAAAGCTGAATGGCCCTCCGAGTTGCCATGGCGCTGTGAATACCAAACGATCGAGCTTCGTAACTCGCCGCAGCCACAACTCCTCTCCCCTCCGCCGAGCCACCCACGATCAAGGGCCGGCCCTTTAGGTTTGGGTTTTCTCGCTGCTCGATTGATGCATAGAATGCATCCATGTCCACGTGTAGAATCATCCCCCTTATTGTAACAGATGGATCAGGCCGCATGGCTATCACAACGAAAACCAAGTATTGGCTGATGAAGACGGAGCCCGATGTCTTCTCGATTGACGACCTGAAAGCGTCTGAAGATGGCAGCACGCACTGGGACGGAGTGCGGAATTATCAGGCTCGTAATTTCATGCGCGATCAAATGCAATTGAATGATCGTGTTCTGGTCTACCACAGCAACGCCA
>CAITIF010000775.1 GCA_903892365.1 uncultured Pirellula sp.
CATGCTTCGGTGATTGCATCTTTTGGCCAAGTGCAGATGGGGCCAAATGGCCCCGTTCAAATTCCACCAGCAGCGATGGAGATTCTTTCAGGCCAAAGTGCTTCTCGAAGAAACCTTCAAGGGATGGCGGCTCGAGCGCGCGGCGGGAATCAAAATCCGATCGAAGCATCCACCAATCACCGCTCTGTTTACCTTTCCATTCCTAGGAATTCGGTCCCCAGAGCATTGGATGTGTTTGATTTTGCGGAGCCAAGTTTGGTGGTTGTGACTCGCGAAACATCCAATACTCCGGACCAAGCTCTGTATATGCTGAACAACCCATTTGTACTTGAGCAAAGTGACGCTTTGGCCTCCAAGATTTTGAAGATGGCCAGCACCAACCAAGAACAGATTACTCAGGCGTTTCGGTTTGTTTACGGACGTGATGCCACCCAGGAAGAACGCAAAGTGGCCATGGATTATTTTCGCAACTTGAAGACAACTCAATCAAAAGCCAAGCGATTTTCCGGCAAAGTCAACGACGACCAGCAGACGCTTCAGTCGCTAAGCCAGTTTTGCCAAGCCCTTTTCTGCTCGGCCGAGTTTCGATTTCTCAACTAGTCCCTCATTTCATTTCGCTCCTTTTCTGCTAGCGCTTACCAGCGAACTATTCGAAAACCATTGAATCCCCAGGACACCAACATGGCTCCAGATCAAAACTTTGAATCGTCCCAGTTTTCGCGTCGCGAACTCCTGCGAACCGCTTCGGCCGGTTTTGGCTATCTGGCTTTTGCAGGCCTTAGCACTGCTGCCTCAGGTGGGTACGCAAGCGACGGAGCAGAAAAGCCACTTGCACCGAAGCCATCTCACTTTCCAGCGACTGCAAAGAGAGTTATTTTTCTTTGCATGCAAGGCGGGCCTTCGCATGTCGACACCTTCGATTACAAACCCCAGCTGGCGAAAGATGCGGGAAAGGGTGGCAAGTATGGCGGTAGCAAATTGATGCCGTCCCCTTGGAAATTCCAGCAACGAGGCAATAGCGGCTTGTGGATGTCCGAGCTGTTTCCTGAGCTTGGAAAACATGCCGATGAAATGTGTTTGATTCGCTCGATGCACTGCGACCAACCAACTCATCCTCGAGCGATGACGCAAATGCACACGGGCAACGCCCAATTCGTGCGTCCTTCGCTGGGGGCTTGGACTTTGTATGGTCTGGGCTCAGAAAATGAAAGCATGCCCGGCTTCATCGCTTTGAATCCACCCGCAGCAACGGCAAACAACTATGGAAGCTCCTTCTTGCCAGCGGTTTACGCAGGAACCAAAGTGGGGCGAGGCCAGAACCGCGGAGTCGGGGGCATGGCGCGCAATCAAGCCAGTTCCGGACAGCAAGTACCGGACTTGGCAAATTCCCGTAGCGATAAGCAAGCTCAAGCGAACCAGCTAAAACTGATCCAGAGTTTGAATCGGCAGAAGCTTGGACGCGAGGTGTATCAACCGGAGGTCGAGGGTGTGATCGAATCGTACGAATTGGCCTTTAAGATGCAGGACGTTCTACCGAACTTGATGGATATTTCGGGCGAGTCCGAAAAGACATTGGCGATGTACGGTATCAATCAAGGGAGCACCGATGCGTTTGGTAGGCAATGTTTGATGGCTAGGCGATTTGTGGAATCGGGCGTTCGGTTTGTCGAGCTGACGCACGGAAACTGGGATCAGCACTTCCAATTGCGAACGAAATTGGCTTCGAATTGTGAAGAGATCGACAAGCCTATCGCTGGCTTGCTCGCGGACTTGAAGCAACGCGATATGCTGAAAGACACCTTGATCATTTGGGGAGGCGAGTTTGGTCGCACACCGGACGCACCCAATGGTGATGGCCGCGACCACAACCATAAAGGCTATACAACATGGATGGCGGGTGGCGGCGTAAAGGGCGGATTCAGTTACGGTTCTACCGACGAACATGGGCATCAAGCTGTAGAAGACAAATGCCATATTCATGATTGGCATGCAACGATTTTGCATCTGATGGGACTCGACCACGAACGTTTAACCTATCGGTACGCAGGACGTAATTTCCGTTTGACCGACGTAGCGGGCAACGTTATCGATAAGATCCTTAGCTAAACGTTGCGTCTACCTTAAGCGTATTTGGAGTCCGTGCAAACAGCCTCGGTCGCACAAGTCAGAGATGAAGGAACTAAGGTAGCTAGACCTGGACGTCGAGCTTTCTGGGTGTGAGGATGATCTCTTCGAG
>CAITIF010000776.1 GCA_903892365.1 uncultured Pirellula sp.
CGTTGGATTTGGCGTTGTCAATTTCACCGAACAAAGATGTGACGGAATCGATCTTGACCGAGCTTATGTCGTATCTTGGTAGTGCTGAAGTGCAGCAAGTGGTTGCCGGACAGATTCGGGCATTCGAAGAGCACTTATCGCAAGACAAAAATGACAGTATCGTCAATGTGCAACAAGCATCTCCCTTTGCAAGGTCAGAAAACGAGAGCGATGCAGTCAAGACGGTCTCGTTCCATGGAGCCATAAAACGAGTTCCCATCGCAACGGACCGAAGCCTCAACGAGTTCGTTCGTTTGCTAGGACAGTGGCCCAGCGATCTCCATGAACGTCGAGCTGAACCCTCTTGGGGTTGGCTCATTGCATCGCGATATCGCGCCATGCAAATGGTACGCGACGCCTCCATACAAGGAGTGAATTTGGAGCGAAGTCCAGCGACATTTTGGCCTTTGGTGCCTCCGCATCTGATGGCATGGAACCATGTTGCGGAAACGGAACGGAACATACAAAGATCGCGAGAACAGAACGCCCGCACAATCCACTCCGCGGAAGGCCCCAATACTCAGCAAGCAACCACGCAGCGAGTAACCACTCAAAGAGCGAGCTCCGATGTTCAAGGCATTCCACCTTGGAGCTGGACCAATCAACGACCCTTCTTAGATGGAATTGACGATGAAACATTTTGGGAAAACGCAACCGTCATTGCTCTAAGAGATCCATGGATTCCATCTCAAGAATCGACAACAACCATTCGAATGGCTCGCGATTCTGAATTCCTGTACATCTTTAGCCGGTCACCCTTCTTAGACCGAACAGGCAAGGCGGTTCCTTCCAGTCAAAACATGGCTGTTCATACCAAGCTTACCGATCAAGCCCGAATACCAACGGACAACCTACGAGCAGGGCATGATCAGGTCCGACTTCGATTGGATATCGATCGCGATTACGCCACTTGGTTCGAGCTTGGATGGACTTCAACAGGGGAAAAATCAGAGAGCTGCAACGACATGAACTTTTGGAACCCTACATGGTTCGTTGCGACGCTTCAAGAAGATGAGGCGTGGACCACCGAGATCGCGATTCCGCTGGCGGAGCTTGTCGGTGCGAACAAGAATCAATCGTCCAGTCAGGACTGGGGGACCGAGGTTTGGGCGATCAATGCCATCCGCAGTATCCCATCCATCGGCGTCCATACGATCACCCAGTCCATTTCCGACCGCTTTTCGGACGAAGAATGGCTTTTTATCAACATGGCTTCTCGGATTAGTTCACCCTGAAATTGACCGGGTTTTAACGAAACAGGTCTTGCCGAGCCGCCAAGCTGGGCCCCTATGCCTGTTTGCGATAATGCCTTATTCGTGCTAAGTTAGGGGACTAATCCAAAGCAGGCGCCCCTTCTCACGATCCGATGGTTGTCCGGAGTTCTTTTGCTTCCTAGCGGACGATCGCTCTGGCGTTCGGATGTTCTAGCACATTGTCGCTGCCGGATAACATTTTCCATGTTCTAAAAGAAGCAACGCTTTGAAAGTACCCAAGAGTATTCAGCCGCTGATCGATGACGGACTCGTTGACGAGGTTCTACGTTCGCTCATGAGTGGCAAAGAGGCCCAAGTTTTTCTGGTGCGTTGCGGCCAGGAGATTTGTTGCGCCAAGGTTTATAAGGATGTGGCGGATCGCAGTTTTAAGAAAGCGGTTCAGTATCAGGAAGGTCGCAAGATTCGCAACAGCCGGCGACAAAGAGCCATGGAGAAGCGCTCGAAGTTTGGTAGGGATCAACAAGAAGAGGTTTGGCAAAGGGCTGAAGTCGACGCGTTGTTCCAGCTTGCCGCAGCAGGAGTTCGCGTTCCCAAACCGTACGGATTGTTCGGCGGCGTGTTGCTGATGGAACTGATTGTCGGGGCGGACGGTGACGTTGCACCGCGGCTGAATGATATCTCCATGTCGGCGGAACAAGCGATCAAAGACCATGCGACTGTGATGAACTATATCTTGCGCATGATGTGTGTCGGGTTGATTCATGGTGACCTATCGGAGTTCAATGTCCTTCAGGATGCGAACGGGCCGGTGATTATCGACTTGCCTCAAGTTGTGAATGCCGCAGCCAACAACAGCGCCAAAAGTATGCTCCAGCGAGATGTCGAAAACATCACTCAGTACTACGCTCGATTCGCTCCTGCACTAGAGCATACGCATTACGCGGAAGAGATTTGGGAATTGCACGAGAAGGGCGAACTTAGGCCCGATTTCAAACTGACGGGCATGTTCGAGTTTCCAACGGAAGCCGCCGACGTCGATGCTGTTTTGCATTTGATCGATATGGCGTATGAAGAAGAGCAAGAACGACAAGAACGATTGCGCAACAACTGATACGTGCTATCGAATGGCCTGAGCCCTTCCGCTTGCGAAGTTTTTTTGAAGTTTGGCGATTGTTGCAAGCCAAGTTACTGTTGCAAGGCTTAGATCAGCCCTGCCCATTTGCGTCCGATCCAGAATGCAGCAAGGGCCGTAACCATCAAGCCGATGGTCCATGGATGAGCCCAAAGCTGGAACCGACGCAACAACGAAGGCGCAGGTGGGATATTCCGAATGACCGACCCCATCGCATCGGGATCGGTCAGCGACAGGACTTTCCCATTGGTGGCACGGGCTAATTCTTCGAGGACTTTAGGGCGAGCGGCGAGACCGATCCTTTCGCGCGATGTGCCTTGAACAAAAAAACTTGTCTCTAAGGTTGCCTCGGTTTGCTTGCACGTCAAAACCACGGAATGGGAACCGGGCTCGTCGACGGCATATCTGCCTTCGAACGATCCCCAGCTATCCGCGCCCGCGCTAGCGAGACGAATGGTTTTGAATTTGCCCGATGGAGCGGTGATGCGAACGGCAACATCACCGGACACCAAAGGCTCGCCGGACTTCTCCATCACGTTGGCCCGCAAAGCCAATGTTTGGCCAAGCGTTGGCTGGTCCGGAGAAAAATAGAATCGCATGGTCTCCCCTTTTGCCATATTGCGTTGGTAGGCCATCCAGCGAACGACTTGTCCCCAGAAGCGGTAATGGTATTTATCCTCGACCCCGCGTCGCCAACGCCATGCACCCTCCGTCCCCATGAACAGAACTTTTCCAGCTCCAAATGTCTTTGTTACGATCAAGGGCACTCGGCCAAATTCGTTGCTAGATTCGCTGTGCACACAAAGAACTTCCGATCCGGCTTTCGCTTTGACGACGGGGGCATACCATTGAAACCCAGGTAAATTGGACCACGCCTCGAGATTATCGTCTTGAGTATCCGCAAGCTTGGTCAGAAGGCTTCGTCGACCGGCCTCGGTCAAATCAAACTTCATCGGGGTTTTCGAACCGACGCCGCTGGGTTGTGCCGAATCCAACACAACGGGAAAGAGCGGCTCCAAGTCGGTTTCAACCAAGGTGTTTTGACGACCTTGCCATCCAGGCATCAGAACCAACCCACTTGCTTGGTACTCAATCAACCCACGAAGCAGTTTGCATTGCTCCGCCGTCAGTTGATTATCTTCCA
>CAITIF010000777.1 GCA_903892365.1 uncultured Pirellula sp.
AGACCAGGATGGCCAAGCATAGCAGCGCAAGCCCCAGGACAGGATAGACCCAAATAGGATACCTTCGCATTCGAATCCTCACGCTTCATCAAAATCAGGCTCGGTTTGATCTGTACGCTTTAAGTATCCTGCCCATGCGAGCATCAGGCCAGCAGTCAAAAAGTATCCGAACGCCAATTGAAAAACCGTACCTTGCATCTCAGCCGGCAGAACCCACGAGTCGCTTAAGCCAGGAATCGCGATCGGCAAAAACAAAGCGTTGCTCGACAATGGGCAATGGATCAGTCCAAACAACGTGAAGACCCCCGCAATGGCTAAAAACAGAGCTGAAGTGTAGAGCCTGCGATCGATAGCCATCGCCAGAAAAGAAGCCCAAAGCAAACTGGATAGAATAAAGCCGTTCTTAATCAATTGAACTGTCTGAAGATCCGAACGCAAATCAGGACGCATCGCGAAAGCCGACTGAATCGTCTTTGCGTGTTTTGCGAGATCTGGATCCGTATTGGGTTCGCTGGCCAATTTTCCAAAAGTGTCTACCGCCTGCTGAACGTCCGGTCGTAGCGTCACTGAATTCTGGATCGAAAGAACTCCGAACCCTCCAAGCACTTGGTCTACAAAAAGAAAGGCAAGGAATCCAAGCGCTGGAACACAGGCCAAAACCAATGCAGGATAGTGTCGCTTGGGCGTTGCAAGAAAGCTTTGTGACGATATCTCTAGCCCCACAAAAATAAGAATTGGGTAGACCACTGATTTAGGGACCAACAAGTAAAAATAACTGAAGCCGCCGATCAGCCCGATAACGCCGATGGTCAAAGCGGTGCCCAGTACATACGCGGCTCGTCCGCCCATCGCTTTGTACGCTGGATGGCCAATGTAAGGTGTCGTCTGAATCACGCCTCCACAAATCCCCGCAGTCAAGGTCGCGAATGCTTCAATCACCAAGACGTGCCCCGTGGAATACTCGTCCCCAGCTGCAGCTGCCGATTCCGCGCAATCGATCCCTCCCACAACCGTCGCAAGTGCGAACGGCAGCACCACGGGTAAGTAATTAGCAGCCGCACCCATTTGTTGCCACCAGCCGAATCCAAAGGTCTCCATCCACGCTATCGACGGAAAGCCGGGGGTCAAAACGAAATCGCCCGAAAGCAAGGGCTCACCCATGACCATGCGCTGAAGGTAATGAACGACGCCACCAACAATCAACGCCATCAAGGTTCCTGGGATCTTACCGGGTAGTGGCACGCGTCCGATCAAGCTGGTCAATACAATCGATAAAGCGATCAATCCTGGCAAAGGCTCGCGAACGATGTCGACCAACGGGACAAAACTGATAATTACCAACGCGATCGACGCAAGCGATCCAAACAATCCCGCTCGTGGAATGACCTTGCGGATCCAGCTTCCACCGAAGGAACAGATGAACTTCAGAAGGCTCGAATAAACCATGCAGCAGATTCCAATCTGCCAAGCAAAGTTCGCCGCCTCATCCGGCGTTTTGCCGGACTGCAGAGTCGACGTGTAGGCCGCGCCTACCACAAAAATGGAGATCCCAAAAATGCTGGGAGTGTCTAAACCAAGCGGCATGGCGGTCACATCCGATCTGCCGGATTTTTTCGCCAAACGCAAGGCAAGCCAAAAGTAAAGCAAATCGCCAACCAAAACCCCTACCGCGGTCCCCGGAACCATTCGGGTCAAAACAAAGTCCGCAGGAATGCCGAAACC
>CAITIF010000778.1 GCA_903892365.1 uncultured Pirellula sp.
CCGAAATGGCTACATGGTTCCAAGGTTACATAAACCGTCGAGTTCGACAGTTTTGCAGGATCGCACTGCCGCAGTGCTTCGACTTCCGCATGGGGACCGCCGAAGCGTTGATGATAACCAGATGCGATCAACTGATTATCATAGACAACAACACAACCGACCATCGGATTGGGTTCCACAAAGCCTTGGCCCTGTTTCGCCAGTTCCAACGCCAAACCCATCCAATATTCGTCGGTTCTTAACATGAATGGTCCAAGGTGATTAATCTTGGCCAGGGATCCAAAGCTTGCTTCCACCGCCAGAACTCGAGGGCGCATTTGATTGCGGCTGTTCCGACTGGCCAGGTGTCCAAAGTCCGGAGGCGGACGAGGAGCTAGCAGCCACGGCAGGAGCACCACCTCGTGCTCGCATCGCTTGCTCTTGTCGCATCATGGCCATTTGAACGAACTGTAAAAGTACAGGATCGTTTGGATTCTCACGAAGCGACTGCTCTAAGAATTGTCGGGACTCGCCGGAGCGGCCCAGCATGTTCAGCACTTCGACTCGTTCGAGAACTGCATTTCCAATAGGCACGCCTAATTGCTTTCCGAGTTCGACGATTCGCTTTAGCAAGCCTTCTGCAGTCACAGGATCCGTGGTGGTGCGAGTGCGAAGATTCAACTGAGTGTATTCGGCCGATGGGCCAAATTCGGCTGGCCATTGAGTCTGTTCGCTCTTTTCAGCAAGCTTGTCGAAAACCGATGTGACGTTTCGCGAGAGCGCCGATTGCATCAGTTGAATCAAGCTGTTGGGATCGATGTCGGATAGATCGGTCCAGAAGTAGCTTGCTCCACCCACCAAGTCAAACACGTCGCTCGAAGCTGGTAGCAAAGGAGCCTTCAACTGCAATTGCTGATGAAGATCTTTGAACTGGTTGTCCATCAGGCCTGATGTTCCCGACCCTTGCCAGTGTAGTAGCAAAGCCGCCAAACGAATCTTCAGGGAATCATCCCCTGCGGCAGAACGAGGCGATTTTCCAGCGAGGCATTCTTGCGGGAAATCAAGGAAGGCATCCAGCACCAATTGCCGCGTTGCATCATTGAGAGCATCGCGTCGCTCTGGATCGATCTGCTTGCGAATCATAATGGAAGCGGTCACTTGCGTCAGATACGACGAAGGGAGCTTTTCCAGTAGCTCGCGGTTTAACGAATGGATTCCAAGATCCTTCTTGATGCCTTCCAGCATCAGCCTACGCGAACCGGTGGGCGGCTCTAGCGAAATCAAGCGAGCTGGCTTGTCCGTTTGCTTTCCGTAGTAGGCGAACCAGCTTCCGCTGCGCGAAGCTTCCAATTCGGGAAACTGTTCACGCAACGCAGGCTCGACACAGACGAATGCCAACTTCGGCGGAACTTCTTCGATCAAGATTGCATTCAGAAGATTCTTGAGCTGATCCACGGCAATCGGAATCAAGTTCTTGCTCTCGGTCAGCTTTTGTTCAAATTCCGAATCTTCGATCACGTATTGGCAAAGCTCTTCGTTGACCGCGACGCCGGTCGATTTCGGGGCCAGTTCGTAAGCGAGAGCTTGGTAATAGATCCGTTGTGGCTCGGGTAGCGTCGCAATTTCCGCGATCTTGCGAGCGGTAATGCCAGCCGACTCCATATCGCTCAGCATCAACTGGCAATAAAGCAATGTTTGAAGCACGGGAGCTTGAAGACCAAACTCACGCTGCATCGATTCCAGCTTTGTCTTGGCGGAAGAAATTCGATACGCACCGACAAGCGCGTTAGCTTCCGACAATCGTTCTGCGAAAGGTGAATTGCTGGCGTCGATGGTCGATGGCAAGGATTCGCGAGCGAGCGTATTGGTGTTCCCTTGAGAGATCAACGAGTCATACGCACGGGCTGCAACCTCTTCCATACCACCGCCGATGTCCATAAGCATCTCGCAGTGAAGAAGCGCTGGAAGAATCATGCCGCGTTGGCCCATGGCCTCCATCAAATTGAGAGCAACCGTGGCAGTCATTGGAGGCAAGACTTCGGTGGCCGCTGCGATGGCTTCCAACAAAAGCGAAGCACCTTCTTCGGTGTTGCCGCGAACGATTGCCACCAGCGATCGATAAAGCTTGGCAAGGGCGTTGTCTGGTTGAAGGCGAATGAACTTGGCCGAGGTTTCTTCCAGTGCATCGAGCTCGCTCAGTTGCAGCAACAGTTCGCACTTCATTGCTAGCAACCAAGGCTCCGACGGCATGGTCTTGAGATTGGCGTTGATCCGATCAAGAGCTGCAACGTTTTGCTCGCCTTCGATCATCCTGTGGATCACTTGCATTTCTGGGAAATGCTCTTTGTACTCGCTGTACTTGATTTTCTTTCCGTTGCCGCTTGGGCAGTAACTGTATTGGTCCAGACTCATTTGGCAGCCGATTCGAATAGTTGCTAGGGAAAACGAGGCGTGTTCGGTCCAACAGTTTAACAAGGTTTTTCAAAACTGCCCATGCGTTCCCGACTTGATATTCGGCTATATTAAGGCATCCTTTTGGTGGCTTTTGTTTTCTTCACGGAACAGTTCGATGCGAATGAGAATCTTTCAGTTGCCCGTTGTTGTGACCCTGGTGGGTTTGTTTTTGTCTCTTTCCGATCCCTTTCCAGCCTCGGCTCAAGAGAAAAAGCAAGACAACGATCGAGCGTCCACGAAAAAACAAAAGGAGAAGGTTTCGTTTCTTCGCGTTAAAAAGGATGCCAAAGGGGAGCCCGAATCGCTTGAAGTGGCTATCGCCCGTTACGAATTTAAGGATGGACCCAACCAAGGCGCCTACGTGGATCTCATTGGGGCTGTGCACGTGGGTAGCAAGGAATACTACAAAGAATTGAATCAACGTTTCAAAAACTACGACTCCATGCTTTACGAACTGGTGGCCGATTCGTCTGCGAACAAGCCTCTTCCCGGCGCCGAACGAGGTGGATTCAATCCCCTTGGGGCCATGCAAACAGGCATGAAAGACGTTTTGAAGTTAAGCTTTCAACTGGATGAAGTGGATTACACCCCTTCGAATTTTATCCATGCCGACATGAGCCCAGAAGATTTTCAAGAAGACATGAAAGCCCGTGGCGATGGATTCGTTGCCATGTTTGCTCGAGCCATGGGGGCCGGCCTTGCCGTTCAAAACAGCAAGAAAGGTTCCACCCAGCAAGCGGAAATGATGGCTGCTGTTCTTGCCAAAGATACAATCGCTTTGCGCC
Organism: uncultured Pirellula sp.; assembly: GCA_903892365.1. Classification (GTDB taxonomy): domain Bacteria; phylum Planctomycetota; class Planctomycetia; order Pirellulales; family Pirellulaceae; genus JBKCUI01. Next base: position 3,219 of record CAITIF010000778.1, read on the forward strand.
GCGTCATGGCGGACCAATTTGAATCGATGGATAGCCAAATGGCTGGACTCGCCGACAAAAATGGAAAGAGCACTCTGCTTACCGAACGCAATACGAAAGCCTTCAAGGTCATGGAGAAGGAACTAGCGGACGGCAAAAAGCGTCTGGCAATTTTCTATGGCGCCGGCCATTTGCTAGACATGCACCAACGGCTCATTCGCGATTACCAAGCAACACCAACCACCTTCGAGTGGCTAGAAGCATGGCCTCTCAAATAGCCTGGTAATGGACAAGGCAACAAGCCCGCCCCCCTTACACCTTAAACCTTATTGCTTAATCCTTAAAGCTTTCCCTTACTCCTTCCTCAATTCCTCTCCCATGCGAATCAAATCAAATTGTATTGCTGCGTATGCCTTTCTTCTCTTTCCAATCTTGGGATTTGCCTTGAATACTCATGCACAAGAAGCTGTCCGTACCCTTGGCAAGGTGGAACGGATGGACAAAAAGCTTGACGAACTTTTAGCGCCCGACGCCCAGCTCGAAATCCTGGCAGAAGGCTTCACTTGGACGGAAGGTCCTGTTTGGATGGGAGATGCCAAGAATGGTCATCTTTTGTTTTCCGACATCCCCCGGAACAGCATCTTCAAGTGGACAGCTAAGGACGGCATCCAGCTGTTCATGAATCCATCCGGCTATACAGGTGTTTCCTATTATGGCTTGGAACCAGGCAGCAATGGCTTGCTGAAGGATCTCGATGGCAATCTCGTAATGTGCGAACATGGCGATCGTCGCCTTAGTGTTCTGACACCACAAGGTGGAAAGCGAACTCTTGCCGATAACTATCAAGGCAAGCGATTGAATAGCCCGAACGACGGTGCTCTGAAGTCCAACGGCGATATCTACTTCACCGACCCACCGTACGGACTTCCCGCGCGCGAAAAGGATCCTCGACGTGAACTCGATCATTTCGGCGTTTATCGTTTAAGCAAAAAAGATGGTTCAGTAACATTGCTAACCACCGAACTGCAACGTCCAAATGGACTGGGGTTCTCCCCTGACGAAAAGACGCTTTACGTCGCACAAAGCGATCCTAAGAACGCTATCTGGATGAGCTTTGACGTGCAGGCTGACGGAACGCTCAGCAAAGGGAAATTGTTCTACGATGCGACGTCCGAAGTCGGCAAGAAGCCTGGCTTACCGGATGGCCTGTCTGTCGATTCACAAGGGAACATCTGGGCGAGTGGTCCAGGAGGTATCTGGATTTTTTCCAAGGAAGCCAAACTGCTTGGGCTCATCAACACGGGCGAACGAACCAGCAATTGCGCATTCGGTGAAGATGGCACCACTCTCTTTGTGACGGTAGATAGCTACCTTTGCCGCATCAAGCTCAAGGTCAAGGGAACGCCTTAGGCTGAAAAGGCGAGAGCTTGCAGTGTATCCATCTTTGTACCAAGTCAATATACGAGTCGTTCTCAGCGATCTCAGCCGAAAACTTGGTCGAACCGCAACGCTGGACGATGTCCCTGACTCGTTGATTGAAACTTGGGCAGATCAGGGATTCGATTTTGTTTGGTTGTTGAGCGTCTGGCAAACTGGCCCCGAAGCACGCTCCATCTCGCGATCTCACGTCGAACTTCAGCGCGAATTCCAACGCACACTGCCAGACCTTACCATCGACGATGTGGAGGGGTCTGGCTTTGCGATCCAAGCCTACCAAGTCCACCACAGCATGGGCGGAAACGAAGCCTTGATTCGCTTCCGAAAACGCATGCAATCGCACAGGCTGAAGCTTGTTCTCGACTATGTCCCAAATCATATCGCTCCCGATCACCGTTGGGTGAATCAACATCCGGACTTTATCGTACAAGGCACGAAAGAAGACCTTGAGAAATCGCCCCACAACTATCGCAAGATTGCGACAGCAACCGGTGATCGCATTTTCGCTCATGGCCGTGATCCTTATTTCGCAGGATGGACCGATACGCTGCAACTGAATTATGGAAATCCAGCCTTGCAATCGGCCATGCTATACGAACTATTGAGCATTGCGGAACTCTGCGATGGCGTTCGCTGCGACATGTCCATGCTGTTGCTTCCCGACGTCTTCAAACAGACTTGGGGGATTGATGCCGAACCTTTCTGGCCAGCATCCATCCGGGCCGTCAAAGAAACCCATCGCGATTTTGTTTTTATGGCAGAAGTCTACTGGGACCGCGAGTGGGAACTGATCCAGCAAGGATTCGACTTCTGTTACGATAAAAAACTGTACGACCGACTTCGAGGAACCGACGCCCAAAGCATTTTGGCTCACTTGAGGGCGGACGCGGCTTTTCAAAATCGCCTTGTTCGATTCCTCGAAAATCATGACGAGCCTCGAGCCGCAACCACTTTCCCGATCGATAAGCA